>JAIXOS010000295.1 GCA_027486695.1 Chitinophagaceae bacterium
GGTGTGACGGAACTCGTATTTCAACTTTGGGAATTTAGTTCAACTTCAGTTCCAGCTCGACAGAACTCGACCGAACAGCAGGAATTAAACTTCAACTTTTTTATCATCATTCAACGGGCGACGGCCAAGCGTGACTCAACTCAATGCACCACCATCGCCAAGCCTTGTTCGTTGGCTGCAAGGCAAAAATCATTCAAAATCGTAATTTCTTTTTTGACAATTCATGATAAAGCACCTACAAATTGGGTTAAAACTTCTAATTCTTTGCTTTTTGGCAAATATTACTTATTCGCAAAATAAGAAGATTGCCACTCCGATAAATTACAAAAGTGACAGGGCGAATTTGCAAGCATTGGTAATTAAAGTTTTAAAATGGCATGACAAAGACAAAAATTTAGACTTTGACCCATTACTTAAAAATCCTAATGACTCGTTATATTTAGGTTTAAATTGGCACTCACATAAAAAAAGAGTCAAAGAACTGGAAAAGACCAACTTTTTTTCGAAAGACTTTTTAGACAATTATGAAAAAATCGCCTTTCATCTTGACAAAGAACTTAAACAGAACAAGATTAAATATAAAGTTGGTTATTTACCGCCATATGGAAATGGTGCAAATGAATGGTGTGACTGTCAAGACTTTCCAAGCGATGAATGGAAGAGTATAAAAATTGTACAGCTAAAGATCATTGACAATTCTGCAATTTTCAAATGGACTTGGGGCGACAATTTATCCTATGCAGTAAAGGCGAAAAAAGAAAATAATATTTGGAAAATTTCAGAATTAGAAAAATTTAACATTAAAAATTTTACATGGTAAATTGTAATGTAAGCCAAGCAGCCAACACGAGGTTTGGCGTATAGTGGGGGGCGACAAAACTCGTATTTCAACTTTAGGAACTTTATTGAACTTCGGTTCCAGCTCGACAGAACTCAATCGAACAACAAGAATTAATACTCAACTTTATATCTTTATTCAACGGCAGACGGCCAAGCGTGACACAACTCAAAGAACCACCATCGCCAAGCCTTGTTCGTTGGCAGTAAGCTGAAAACCTTCAATTTGAAAATACTTTTTTTATGAAAATATCACAAGCTTTAGCAATACTTTTGTTTGCAACTTTTCTCATAGGTTGTAGTAGTGGAGAAAATAAAGAGTATAATCGACCAGCTGTTGCTGCCGATAGCGTTTCTACAAGTTTCATTTCTTCTTCAGCAGCAAACGAAAGTCATAAAGACTCAACTAGAAAATTCATCAGAACGGCTGAACTGAAATTTAAAGTTAAGAATGTAATTCGCTCGACCTACGACATTGAAGATATCACTAATCGACATGGCGGGTTTGTAACTTTCACAAATTTGACAAGTAATGTTACAGATGTTAACACAACTCAAGTAAGTGCCGACTCAACTCTTGAGACTACCTATTATTCGGTTACAAACACAATTACATTAAGAGTTCCAAATACTAAACTTGACACGACTCTCAAAGAAATATCGAGAAACATTGAGTATTTAGACTTTAGAATAATTAAAGCAGAAGATGTTGCATTGCAAATTCTTTCCAACAATTTAGCTCAGAAACGGTCTTCAAAAAATGAAGAAAGACTAACAAAGGCAATTGATGGTAAAGGGAAGAAACTGAATGAAACGACTACGGCTGAAGAAATTTTATTAAGCAAACAAGAACAAGCGGACAATGCAAAAATCTCAAACTTATCATTGAAAGATCAAATAAATTTCAGCACAATAAATCTGTCAATTTATCAGCGACAAACAATTAAAAGAGAAGTAATTTCTAATGAGAAAAATATTGATGCTTATGAGCCAAGTTTTGGAAAACAACTTGCAGACTCTTTAAAATATGGTTGGGAAATCTTAGCAGACTTTATCATCTTCTTGGTTAAATTCTGGGGACTTTTGCTATTTGTTTTGGCTGCATTTGGGTGTTATAAACTGTATAAAAAGTATAAATATAAACTTAAGAAATAGACGTTGAGACAGAAAACCTACTGCCAACAAGGGGTTTGGCAATAGTGGGGGGCGACAAAACTCGTATTGCAACTTTGGGAACTTTACTGAACGTCGGTTCCTGCTCGACAGAACTCGACCGAACACAAGGAATTTAAACTCAACTTTTATATCACCATTCAGCGGCAGACGGCCAAGCGTGACACAACTCAAAACCCCACCATCGCCAAGCCTTGTTCGTTGTGCGTCACTTTGGAGAACATCTCAATTTTAAACAGACTTATCAAAACCTTTTAAATAATACTTTAAAATATGGCGACAATAATTTTAAAGAGAACATCTGAGTACAATAACAGATTAAGAGACTACCAGCTTTTTCTTGATGGCAAAAAAATTGGGACAATTGCTAATGGGCAGACAAAGGAATTTGAAACAACATCAGGACAACATAATATAGTCGCTAAAATAGATTGGTGCAGTAGCCTTGAAATTTCGTTAACACTTAATGACACAGAAAAAAAAGAGTTAATTGTTGGTGGATTTAAAAATGGCAATTGGATTATGCCAATTGCAATGGGATTTATTGCACTTAATTTTATTTTGCGGCTTGCTTTTAACTTTGACTATGGAATATTTTTAATCATTCCTGCTTTCATTCTGTTAGTTTACCATTTGACAGTTGGGCGAAAAAAATATCTAACTTTAGTCGAATTATAAAAGTTAAAGTAGAATAAAACTACATACTAAATTATTCCATTTAAAGACTAAAAAGGCTTTTCGTCAGTAGACAAAAAGCGAACGCACAACACGAGGTTTGGCAATAGTGGGGGGCGACAAAACTCGTATTTCAACTTTAGGAACTTTGTTGAACTTCGGTTCCAGCTCGACAGAACTCAACCGAACAGCAGGAATTAAAAC
>JAIXOS010000258.1 GCA_027486695.1 Chitinophagaceae bacterium
GACTATCCCAACCTTCAATAAACAATACCAAACCAATCATGACCAAAAACGATAGCGCAAGCATTTTTATCGTGGGATGTTGGTGTATAAAATTTGCTATAACGGCACTAAATAAAAACATGACCAACATTGCTACAACCACAGCTGCCACCATTACTTCTAGCAACTTGGCAGTACCACCTGCTGTAATAATACTATCAAAACTAAACACCATATCAATAAGCATTATTTGCACCAATGCTTGAGGAAAAGATATTTTTTTCGCAGCTTTGTTGTTAGCAGCCGCTTCTTCTCCTTCTAATTTGTGGTGTATTTCCACTACTGTTTTATAAATTAAAAACAAACCGCCAGCAATCATTACCAAGCTTGCCAAATCGAAATGTTTATTTGCGAAGCTGAATAAGGGTTTTCCTTTTTGTGCTAATAGCCACGATAAGCCAAAAAGCAAACAACTACGCACGATGATACCGGTTAACATCCATGCAAAACGCGCTTTTTTGTGCAATGCATCCGGCAACCTATTGATGATGATGCTCACAAAAATCACATTATCTACTCCCAATACAATTTCCAGAATTACCAAAACCAAAAAACTGATTAAATTATCAGCAGAAAATAATTGCATAAACGTATATTTATTTTTGATTAATCAAATAATTGCAAATGTTGCTTGCAATGGCAGGCCCTTGGTATACAAAGCCGGTCCACACTTGTATTAGCGAAGCTCCCAATGCCATTTTTTCAGCGGCATCTTGTCCCGTAAAAATACCCCCACTTCCAATGATAGGTACTTTGCCACTCGTTTGTTGGTTTAAATATTGGGTTACACGATTGCTCATGTCTTTAATGGGCAATCCGCTAAGTCCGCCAGCACCAATTTGTTGTATTTGCGCATTGTTGGTACGCAAATCTGCACGAGAAATAGTTGTATTGGTTGCTACCAACCCATCCAATTGCACTTCAAAACTAAGTGCTACAATATCGTCAAGTTGCTCTTGGGTTAAATCCGGAGCAATTTTCAACAACAGCGGTTTTGGTGTGCGCATTCCCTGGTTAATATGTTGCAAATGAGATAAAATTTTACCCAATGCTTCTTTTTCTTGCAAAGCACGCAAACCCGGTGTATTGGGACTACTTACGTTTACTACAAAATAATCCACGCAATGATGCAATTGCTTAAAGCAAATTTCATAATCTTTCCATGCATCTTCGTTGGGTGTAACTTTGTTTTTTCCAATATTCCCCCCAACAATAATGGATTTGTTTTGCAGGGCTTCGAGCCTTCTTTTCACGGCAACAACTCCTTCGTTATTAAAGCCCATTCTATTGACCAATGCTTTGTCTTGCGGAAGCCTGAAAAGCCTTGGTTGTTCGTTGCCGGCCTGTGGCTTAGGTGTAACAGTACCAATTTCTACAAAACCAAAACCTAACGCCGCTAATTGCTGTATATACAACGCATTTTTATCAAAACCGGCTCCTAAACCAACCGGATTTTTAAAATGCAAATTCCACAACTTTCGCTCCAAACTTGGATGTGTAACAGTAAACTGTTGCTTAATTTGTTGATGAATAAAGGGAATATTACAGGCTTTGTGCAAACATCCCATACTAAAGTGGTGAACTTTTTCAGGATCAAAATGAAAGAGTGCCTCTCGAATGATGGTGTACATGTTTACAAAGATAAGTATATGACTAGTATTTTGGTAAGAAAGATGCTACATTTAGTTATAAGTCCACATACAATCAATACAAAAAACAATATTGAGGGCGTGAAAATGCAAAAAACAACTCAATTATATTTCTTGTTTGAAAATCAATACAAGATTATTTCATCTAATGTATTAAGGATTTATTTCCAGCTAGTTACTTCACATTTCTTAAAGCGTTTTGTTTGGCTGCAACTTTGTTGATTTATTGCCTTAAGCGTTCACAAAAAAGCTGCAAAATTCGCCATGTTTATTTTAAAAATGTCAATCATCAGTACTGAAAAAACAACCCGAGCAGCTATTAAAAATCGAGCCCGAGCGACAAATAAAAAACGGAATTTCCTCGAAAAAGTCCCTTCATTGGCCATGCCAAATCTGCTTTTACAAAATACCCTAATAGACTGCTACGCATACCAAATCCATAGCCGCCGGCAAATGGGCCTAATCCGCCTGCATCAATCTTAATGGTCGAAAATTGGTTAACATAAGTTTGCGAAGGGCGTTGAATGCCATTGTATTTGCCATTCCAAGCAGTACCCAAATCTACAAATTGAACCAATTGAAAATTGCGAATAAAGGCATTATTGATGGGCATATTAAAAAGGGTGGAAAATACAGGCAATCTAAACTCGCTATTGAAAACAAAAGCGTTGTTACCATTGGCCACATTCTGTTGGTAGCCGCGCATATTTACAGCTAGCGATTGAAAGGCGTAACTTTGGTCTGCTGCAGGCTGATTGGTATTGTTGAAACTAGGCCAAATCCAACCATCTACCCCACCTAAGTAATATAAAATTTTCTTTTTGCCCCAACTGATATCTGCCGCTGCACGACCTGCCCAAATAAAATTTCGATAGATAGGTATATAACGACGCACATCAAATCCAAAATTGAATGTATTAGCGCCTTTGGTAGCCGATTGAAGCGAAAAATTAACGTCGAGATACACTTTGTAGCGCAAGCCGTGCCAAATGTTTTGTTCGGGATTCAGCGAATTATCGTGCACAAATTCAAATCTGCTAATAATGGTTTGGGTGTTTGTATCGGGGTATTTATTTAGTGCTGGAAGTGGCATAATTAAAGAGTTTTCAATCACAGATTTAATGACTCCCCTATCGGTACGTACAGCCAAACTGCCGCGTAAACTTTTAATTTCGTTAATAGGCACCGATGCATTGATTTGGTAAATATTAGTATACAACGAATTAGCAAAATATTGCAAATCATCACCATTTACAGTTCCTTCAAACAGTCCTTGAACATTCTTTCTATTGCTTCTGTAATAAGTAAAGCCCCAATCTATCATACGTTTGTAGTTGTTAAAGGAAACAAATACGTCTTTGTCGGATAAATTTTGGGCAAATCGAAATCCACCGGTGAATTTGATATCCTCGAACAAGTCGCTTGTGCCAAGAACAGAACTCCAATTCAAATCGGTTGCGTTATTTAGAAAAACAGGCCCATAGCCCCCGGTAAAAGGCTGGTAGCGAGTAATGAGTACGTTGTTATTGAGGCCACTTTGAAAATAGTCGGCACTAAAATGATAACGGTAGGGAAACATTTTGGCACGTTTGGTTGTAGGAGGTAGCGCTACAAATTTGGCACTCCCGGTATCGAGTGGCTCATCAGCAAAATCGTTTTGAAACAGGTTTGTTTCTTTGTTTTTAGATGTTTTATTGCTCTTACCATATTCAACAGCATTGCCTTGTTCACTTTTTTGACTAGCCGCTAACCATTTAGCATAGGCTGTAGGACGAGCATTTACATTGCGTTTATTAAGCACATCTTCATTAATGCGCAATTTGTACAAATTTTTATAATCTCCATCAAGCCTTACTTCGCTTAACTGTCCGTTGTTACCAGCTACCCTTGTTTCTAGCAAGGAACTTTCGTAGTTGGTAATGGGAAAAGTATAGGTAGAGTCGCTGTATACTTGAAAATAGCGAATGCTATCGGGTTCATCTTTCTGCCAAGCACTTAAAGTGCTATCAAGGTATTTGGCCGTAGGGTTGCGTAATAGTTCTTCGCCCACAAAGTACAAGGTATCCAAGCCGTTGCGTTGTGTACTAAAAAAGCCCGCCCACCTATTGGCAATGCCATTTTCGTCCGATACAAACGTAAAGTGATTTTGGTTGTATTGCATGGGAAATGTAGCGTTACCCATTTTCACATTGGTTAGTTGGGTAATTTGTTTGGTAGGCGTATTGTTTAAAATATCTACCATAAAAATATTAAACCGATTTCGGCTAGGCAGTACCGTATCGCTATTTGGCGCATTATTACCGGGACGGTTAGATGAAAAAATGATGCCGTAACGGTTGGGGAAGGTAACAAAAGTGGGTTGTAAATCATCGTACACATCGTTGGTAATTTGTGTAGCTTGTTGTTCTTCTATTTTGTAAATATAGATGTCGCTATGACCATTTCTTACAGCACTTAAAATAATGGTGTTGTTATCGAGCATATAATTGGCATCCAAAATTTGGTCGAAGCCACTAATTTCTTGTTCATTTCGTTTGTATCTGCCCACAACATCGTACACAAACATTTTGATTTTATTTTTTTGGGCGTAAATAGTGAGCAAATTCGTGCCTTTGGGATCCCAGGCCAAAATAGGGTAATTCGGGTTTACATCTCCTTGACGAGTCAACACCCCTTTTTTGAGCAGAATGGTTGTTTCGTAAAAATTTTCTACCAACTTGGCTGTGTAAATGCCTTTGTTGAATTCCACCACAGCATAATCGTTGTTTCGGGGATTGGGATTCACCTGAAAACGATACAAATCAGAGGAACTCACATCTTCCGATACCGACAATTGCCCTTTTGGCGCATTGCGACGTTGTCTTATGTCGGCATTGTATTTATCGTCTTCGTACTCCATAAATTCCGCCAATACAGCTTTGAATTTCTTTTTACAAATTCGCTCCGCAGCCACATTCAAACTTTTATAGGTTCTAGCTAAAAAAAGGAAGTAAGTAACATTGTTGGGTTTGTATTTTTCGGCAATAAATTGCCAGAAAGCCCTGCCAGCTAATTGGGGTTTAGAGTAAGCAAATTGATAAAAATTTGAGTAGGTATTGTTTAATATAATATTTCGCAATGCATCATCAAGTTCTGTATTCCAAGGTTCTGCAATGTATTGTATGTATCCGTCGGTCAGCCATTTGGGCAAATCGAGCAATGCTTGATTGCCGGCTATTTCGCCAATATCGTCGCCAAAAAGCAGGTTTTCTACAAGCACCCGCGTAATTCCTTCCCTAATTTGAACTCGTAGGTGGTTGTGGTTGCCATCAAAATAAACAACCAATTTATTATTGACCAACTTGGTTAATCCTCCGGGTGTTTGCCAATCGATACCGTTACCAATATTACTCTGTTTAAAATCGTTGTAGTTGTTATAAACAATCAAATTGGCTTTTTTCAGTAAAGAATACTCCACCGCTTTTTCCAATTTCGGCAATTCTTCCTCTGCCAATTGAGCCGCAAATTTGCCCAACTCGTTACCGCCTGCCGTAACATAGGTATTGAAATTGGCACTTTCGAAAAATCGGTATGAAAATTTCTTATACTGCAACCGATTTCTTCCAAACTGTACCGTATTTACCTGTGCACTTAGTTGCACAGCCGCGAGCAAAAACAACACCCCTATAAGCCAAATTTTACTTTTATTGCAATGCATATTGGGAAAAATATTATAAAAATAAAGAAACTTATTGTACATCTATTGCTGCCCAAAAATCCTGTAAACATGAGTGGGCAATATAAATTGTTTATAAAAAGTAAAAATACTTGTTTAATTACAGTTGCGATAGAAATATCGTTGAAACTGTGTTAAAACTATCGAACAACCATTCACAAAATTGCTACCGTGCCCATTTGCCGCAGAAAAGATATTTATTTGCTTACAATAAACAACACACCTTTGTAATTTTGAGTATTCAAAACAAAGCGGCATGATACACATACAAACATTCACTTTTAGCCCTATACAGGAAAATACCTATGTTTTATATACCGACAATGGCGATGCCGCCATTATAGATCCCGGTTGTTATTTTTCTGCCGAACAAACTACTTTACAACAATTCATACAGCACAATGGCCTAAACCCTATTTATTTATTACAAACACACTGCCATTTGGATCACGTATTTGGCAGTAAATGGGTGCACCAACAATACGGATTAACCATGCACTTACACAAAGAAGAAGAAAAAATGCTTGCGTGGGCTCCCGAAAGTGGTCAAAAATGGGGATTGCCTTTTGAAGTGTATAAAGGTCCTTTGCACTTTTTAACCGCAGGTGACACAATTGCTTTGGGTTCTGAAACACTAGAAGTATTGTTTACACCTGGACATAGCCCCGGCAGTATTAGTTTTTACCATGCACAACAGCAATTTGTGGTTTCGGGCGATGTATTGTTTAACAACAGCATAGGACGAACCGACTTACCTTTTGCAAGTTTCGAGGTATTGCAACAAAGTATTGTACAACAGTTGTACACTCTCCCCGATGCAACCACTGTATATTCAGGTCATGGATCGCCAACAACGATAGGGTATGA
>JAIXOS010000391.1 GCA_027486695.1 Chitinophagaceae bacterium
CAATGTGCCACACGAACTTACCATCAAAATTTTGCCGCCACCATGGAAAACATGGTGGGCTTACGCTATTTACTTGCTTATTTTAGGAGCGGGTATGTATGTTTTAAGCCGCTATTCCATCATGCAACTCAAACAACGGCAACAATTGCGTTATGAGCAAATTGAAAAGGCACAATTGAAAAAATTGGATGAATTAAAAACGCATTTTTTCACCGATATTTCTCACGAATTTAGAACCCCTTTATCGCTGATTGTGGGCCCAACTCAAGAACTGCTTGAGTCCGACAATTTGAGTTTAGAGGAGAAAAATAAAATGTCGTTAATTCAAAGAAATAGTAAAAAACTATTGTATCTGATTGACGAGCTAATGACTTTTCAAAAGCTAGATCAAGGTAAATTGCAACTAAAGCCGGAAACAATAGAAATGGTGGCTTTTGTATATGGCGTTTACCAAAATTTTCAGTATTTGGCTAAGCAAAAAAAGATATTCTTCGATTACTTACCCCAAAAGGATAGCTATTTTGTTCATGCCGATTTGGGGAAAATGGAAATGGTACTTAATAATTTACTATTCAACGCTTTCAAATATGTACCATCTCAAGGTACTATTCGCATAACATTACAACATTGTACCACAGCGCAATTGCCTTCTGAACCAGTTATAAGTAACACAGATTGGTTGTGCGTTGCTGTTGAGGATAATGGTAAAGGCATTAATGAGGCTGATTTTGAACATTTGTTTGAGCGCTATTTTCAATCCAATAATTCCGTAAAAGGCACGGGTGTAGGACTCTCGCTTACCAAAAATTTAGTGGAATTACACAAAGGCATCATTACTGCAAGTAGTCATCCAGGCGTAAAAACAAGTTTTGCATTTTATTTACCGTTACTTTCCGAAAAAGAACTAGCCGAAGCGCAAGCAGTACCGAAAAACTATTTGCCTGAGTACAATTTAACCGATTTGTCGGGCGGTGCTTTATCCTCAATTGATAGCCAGGAAGATGCAACCGAACAGGATAAACCAATCCTATTGTTGGTAGATGATAATACCGAAATTCTTGATTATTTAGATATGATCTTTAAGCAACAATACCATATTGACAAAGTGGGTAATGGTGTTGAAGCCTTACATTATTTGCAGAACAACGAGCCCGATTTAATAATCAGTGATGTGATGATGCCTGAAATGGATGGAATTACTTTTTGTAAAAAAATGAAATCCAATATTCAAACATCGCATGTGCCTATCATTTTATTAACAGCAAAATCTACTGTAGATAGCATGGTAGATGGTTTACAAATTGGTGCCGATGATTATATAGCCAAACCATTTTATCCTGAAGTTTTGAAAGCAAAAGTTGCGAATTTTATTGAAAATCGCCGCCGTTTGTCGGACAAACTTATAAAAACAAGTACTGAAAATGGCGGTGTCATTATTCCAAAAGACATCACCAAAAATCCACTTGATGAAGCCTTTTTGAAAAATGTAATGGATGCAATTTTAGCCAATCTAGATAATGAAGAGTTTAGTGTAGAAGAATTGGGCAATATTGTGGCAATGAGTAGAAGTAACTTATTCCGCAAATTAAAAGCCGTTACAGGACAAACACCCAATGAATTTTTATATTTCGTTAGGTTGAATAAAGCCATGGAAATGCTATTAGAAAGGAAAATGAGTATTTCTCAAATTTCGTACGAAGTTGGTTTTAAAAGTGCTTCCTCTTTTACCAAATCATTCAAAAAACAGTTTGGCAAAGCCCCAAGCGATTATTTGAACGATATGATTCATCATCAATTAGAAGATCAAAAAAATAAGCAAACGGGTGCGTAAAATGGCTGAAATACCAAGCTTAGCGAATGTTTTTCCATTCTAATTGCGAATAACGTTATCAACTATTGTATGAAATATTTTTTTACATGCTTTTTTTTGTATGTCAGTGTATTTGTAAAAGGGCAGGTACTAACAAATGATGCTGCTTTAGAAAAATTGACCCGTTACAATGTGGTGTACCAATCGCCGAGCGCCAATAGTAAAGGTTCAATGCCATTAGGTAATGGCGACATAGGTTTGAATGTTTGGGCGGAAGCATCAGGAGATTTACTCTTGTATTTATCCAAAACCGATACATGGAGCGAGCAAGTAGCTAGCAATGAAGGACTGCTGAAGTTAGGAAAAATACGCATTCGATTTGCCAATAATCCCTTTGCAAATGGGCAGAATTTTGTACAAAAACTCAATTTATTGAAAGGATGTATTGAAATTAATACGCCCAATCAAAATTTTCTTATTTGGGTAGATGCCAATGAACCTGTGGTACATATAGAAACGGAAGGGAAAAAACCTGACCATGTGACAGTAATATTTGAATCGCTGCGGAGTGATTCGATGATGGCACAAAAGGACTCTTTGCTGCAAAGTAAGTTGCACAATGATAAAATTATAGAGGGTAATAAAAACCAAATTGTTTGGTTGTATGAAAATGAACAAAAAAAAATACAGGAACTAACCAATCTAAAATTCGGAGCATCCATACGTGCAAATGGTCTTTTCAATACGGCTAATGAAGTATTAACATCTACCGTTCCTAAAAACAAGTGGCTTATCAATATTTGTGCATTAACGGCTCAAACTAGTCATGCTCAATTATGGGTAGACTCTCTATCGCAAATAGCAAAGCATGCAGAAAAAAAAGGGTTACAAGCACTAAAGCAAGCGCATGAAGCATGGTGGAAATCATTTTGGTTACGTAGTTGGATTTATGTAGATGGCACACCTGAAGCTGAAAGAATCACTCAAGCCTATACACTCCAACGGTTTGTTAACGCTTGTGCTGGCAGGGGAGCGCAACCAATAAAATTCAATGGTTCTATTTTTACAATGGACATGGATAGCATTGTTTTGTCCAAAAAGGGAGGTCCTAAAAAAATGGTTACCGTAAATGGTGATTACAGAGATTGGGGTGGAAGGTATTGGTTTCAAAATACACGCCACATCTATTGGCCAATGCTAGCTTCGGGCGATGGAGATATAATGCGTCCTTTTTTTAATATGTATGCAAAGCAAGTACCAAAGTTAAAAGAGGAAGTAAAAAAGATGTATGGCATTGATGGATTGATTTTTGGAGAACAGCAACCTTTTTGGGGTGGTATACCTAGTGGAAGGGATGCAGATCCGCCTAGTTATCCAAACCACCATTATACCCAAGTATTGGAATACAGCATCATGGGAATGGCTTATTATGCTAATACTTTGGATACCCCTTTTTTATTGAATACCTTATTGCCAATAGCGAATGACGGTTTAAACTTTTATGCCAATAGATTTAAAACAGATAGTAGTGGGAAATTGGTGTTTTATCCTTGTAATGCCTTAGAAACCTATTGGAAGGCAAAAAATCCATCGGGCGATATAGCAGGTTTTAGGTATTTAGTGCAGCAACTGTTGCAATTACCTACGGGATTAACCACTGCTGAAATGCACAATCGTTGGCAACGGTACTTGGCAATAGCACCTGATGTGCCAATTGGTGAGAAAAATGGCAAAAAAATTATTTTGGCTGCGCAAGATACAATTGGCAGCAGTCGCAATACCGAAAACACCGACTTGTGTGCCATTTTTCCATTTCAATATTTTGGATTGGGAAAGCCAAATATGGACATTGCTATAAATACGTTTCATATGCGCCGATATAAGCGCGAAGGCTGTTGGCATTGGGATGTTATCAATGCGGCTTTGCTTGGGTTAGTTACTGAGGCTCAAAATGAGCTAGTTCATATTGCTACCATTAAAAATGCCATAGATAAAAAAGATAATGGCCTACGATTTCCTGTTTTTTGGGGGCATGGGCACGACTATTGGCCTGATGAAGACCAAGGTGGTGTACTTATGATGGCATTACAAAGTATGCTGTTACAAGCCGATGATCAACAAGTACGCATATTGCCAACTTGGCCCAAAGATTGGAATGTGCATTTTAAACTCCATACCCGTCATAAAACATCCGTTTTAGTTAGTTACCAACAAGGTAAATTGGTGTCGTGTCAATTGAGTCCTGCTGGTTCCATGAAAGTTATTCCCCCTGCCTTTGCGCCACAAAAACCTTAATGGAAAGGATGGTTAAATGGTTGATTAATATAGTAAATTTATTGTAAGTTGATTTGAGTGATAGAACAATTGTTTAATAGTAAATAGTGGTGTATTTTAGTGAATGCTTGGTGTTGTACAAATGCTGAAAGGCTGCCGGATGCAACGGGCTTGGTACGCATCCTGCAAAGGTGCGTACCGGAGCGGTAGCGGAGCCCAACGCAGCCGGAACAATAGATGATAGAGTAGCAAAAGAGCTCAAAGCCCCCCCAAAAAAAATCGCTATTGATTGCAGACAATTGTTGAAGTTAATTTCAAATAGGATAGTCTTTTTTCGATACCCGCAACCAAGTGGGTTTGATTGTTTTAAAAATACAAGCCGATGCACTTAAATTTACTTTTTTAAAGTAAACACACACATTGTATAAAATTGGAAGCCTTTTGGTATGCGTTTGTTGGTTGCATGTGTGTGCATGGACGCAATCTTCTAATGGTATTACACAAAAAATTGCTACCGAAGGTGTTATTGTGCTGCATCCAAAGAGTATTGCACCGGGTAGTGTATACATGCCCATGTACGATAGTTCGTATTATAGAATCAACTATGCATTAGCAACCCTTGTTTGGTTAAAAAAAGCAAATACCGATAGCACCATTATCAATTTTAGAGTATTGCCAATTTCGTTTGTAAGTCCTTATTTCAAGTATCGATACGATAGCGTTAAAAATAATTTTCTAGCTCCGGCTAGTCGCTTTTTTGTAAAGCCCGACGCCAATGCCGCCAGCATAAACGCATGGAAAAATAAAAGCAGTTTGCAATACGCAGGCAGTTTTGGTCGTAGTATCAGCATTGGCAACCGTCAAGATGCCGTATTCAATTCGCAGTTAAATGTGCAATTAAGCGGCTATTTGGCCGATAGTGTGCAAGTAGCTGCCGCGATTACCGATAACAATATTCCCATTCAACCCGATGGTACTACCGCCCAATTAAACGAATTTGATCGTATTTTACTACAATTTAAAAAACAACATTGGCAGGTAGATTTAGGGGATATAGATATTAGGGCAAGCAATAACTATTTTTTGCGCTTTTACAAACGTATGCAAGGGGTAGGGTACGTTCAAAGGCAGGCCACGGCAAAGCAGTTGGTAGTAAGTGCTGGGGTAGGTAAGGGGAAATTCAATCGGTTTATATTGCCGGTAGTTGAAGGCAATCAAGGGCCTTATAGGCTACCGTCTGCCAATGGCGAACTGTATTTTGTAGTGTTGGCCAATACCGAGCGCGTATTTATAGACGGTGTACAAATGCAGCGGGGTGAAGACCAAGACTATACCATCAATTACAATACCGCCGAAATTAGTTTTACACCCAAGTGTATGATTACCAAAGACAAACGCGTTCAGATAGAATACGAATATATTGATAGAAATTATTTAAATACCATTTTGTATGTAAACAAATCGTGGCAAGTTGCTCCTAATTGGCAAGCCGAAGTACAGTTTTACCAATCGGCCGATGCCAAAAACGCACCTATCAATAACAATTTAGATACAGATCAAAAACAATTTTTAGCCGCTTTGGGCGATAGTATACAGCAGGCTTTTTACGCTACATCGGTAAAAGACAGTTTTAGTACCGGTAAAATTTTGTACGCCAAGCGCGCGAGCCCTCTAGGTGGTAAGGACTCAATTTATGTGTATTCTACCCATCCGGATAGCGCTAGGTATAGCCTCAACTTTGCATTTGTTGGGCAGGGTTATGGTAATTATATTCCTTATTATAATAATGCAAACGGGAAGGTATACCAATGGATAGCACCAATCAACGGAATGCCACAGGGTAGTTACGAACCGGCACAGTTTTTAGTAACGCCCAAAGTGCTGCAATTGGCCAATATGCAGGTGCGTTACCAACTTTCAACACACACCAACATGCATGTTCAAGGAGCCTTGAGTAATTACGATGTAAATACCTTTTCGTCCAAGCACAAAAGCAACAATGTAGGCGGTGCTGCTAAATGGCAACTACAACATACCGGCAAAGCCGCTGTATTGGGTAAACTTTGGAAAACCGATGTAGTAGCCGAATATGAATATGTACACCAACAGTTTACTCCCATCGAAAGATTGCGTACTGTAGAGTTTTTGCGCAATTGGGGCATGTCATTACAGTCTGGCAAAGCCACAGAACAACTACCCAAAGTACAAGTTGTTTTGAAGGATTCGGCAGGGAATACTTGGCAATATGCCACGCAAGCGTATTTACGGAACGATGGTTTTACGGGTTACCAACAGCAATTACAATGTAACCAACAAATACATGACTGGAATTTGCAAGTAAATAGCAGTTTCAATAGCAACAGCAATACTGCCGCAATGCAAAATGGCTATTTTTTAAGACCTACTGTAGCCATTCAAAAAAACTTTCCCCGATGGAAAAACTACCAATGGAATGTGGCTTACGCAGTGGAGCACAATGCCCAAAAATGGATGGCCACCGATTCTGTTTTACCTATAAGTTTTGGCTTTCAAAACTTTTCTACCGGTATCAATAGCAATCCACAACAAGCCAATAAATGGGCTTTTCAATATTTTACTCGTACCAATCAAATGCCCTTGGGCAAAGCGTTGGTTAATGCCGATAAAAGCCACAACTTTCAATTGCAAGCCGATTTTTTGGCCAATACCAATCAGCAAATCAAACTCAATGTAGCCTATAGGCAGTTAAAAGTGCTCAATAATGCAGTAGCTGATACCAAGCCCTACAATACATTATTGGGTAGGGTAGAATACGTTTTTTCTCAATACAAAGGTTTGATAACCGGTACTGCCTTGTACGAGGTAGGCGCCGGGCAAGAACAAAAACGTGATTTTAGTTATTGGGAAGTACAGCAGGGCCGCGGACAATACACTTGGATAGATTATAATGCCGATGGCATACAACAACTTAATGAGTTTGAGTTGGCACTATATTCCGATCAGGCCAAATATGTTCGTATTTATACAGCAAGCAACCAATATGTTCAGGCGCAGTACGCCCAATTCAATTACCAACTTATCTGCCATCCGAAAGTGTTGTTCCGCACTCCCTATACAAATATTTGGCAAAACATCGCTAGTCGCATACAGGTGCAATCTGCATTACAAACAGCCCAAAAAGCAATAGCAGGTAATGGTTTACAGTGGCAGCCTTTTAGTGGCTACATTGCCGATACTGCATTAATTAGCTTACAGCAATTGTGGAGCAATACCCTCTCTTTCAATCGGTTTAGTGCCGTATGGGGGGTAGATGTTTCGCAAGTACTTAGCAACAACAAAAGTTTGCTGACCTATGGTTTCGAAACCAAAACGCTTAACGAGTATAGTGCAAAGATTAGGTGTAATATTTTTCGAAAGTTCACTATTGAATGGTGGCAAAAAATGCAAATCAACAGTTTGTTTACGCCTGCTTACAACAACCGCAACTATCAAATTAGTAGTTGGCAATGGGAACCGCGCTTTACGTATACCAATGCCACCAATTATCGGTTGCTAGTAGCCTTACAATTTGCTACCCGAAACAATGCGCCGGCCTATGGTGGCGAAAAAGCGTCGCTGAAGTCCGTGTTTGCCGAGGCCAAAGCCAATGTTGCCGCTAATACGAACATCAGTGCCAAAACAACTTATAGCGTCATCCAATACTCCGGTGTTGGCAATACCACCACTAGCTACATCATGCTCGATGGCTTGTTAGTAGGGCAAAACCTACTTTGGAATACAGAAATTACCAAACAATTGAAAAATAATTTTCAGCTAAGTATCCAATATGAGGGTCGTCAAGCTGCAAATAGCAAAGTTGTACACCTAGGCAGGGCAAGTATTCGAGCTATGTTGTAAGCCGAGATAGGCTTTTTTACAAATGAATCAGGACAATTTTGGGCGTTCCCCTTCGGGTCGGGCCTTTACGCTTTTACTCCTCGCCACCACCTTTCAGGATGTTGGCTGTGGGGTAACCGCTTCAGTCCCTAACGCAATTTCCCCTACAAATAAGCATCTTGC
>JAIXOS010000410.1 GCA_027486695.1 Chitinophagaceae bacterium
ATGGCGTGGGAAGACCGTACCCCATTTGAAGCGATTGACCTACAATTTGGCTTATCGGAAAAAGCGGTTATTGACCTTATGCGCCAATATAGCAAGCCTAGTAGCTTTAAAATGTGGCGCAAACGCATGCAAGGCCGTACTACCAAACATGCACATTTGCGCAGCGATGCCATAAAGCGGTTCAAATGTAGCCGCCAAAAAACCATCAGCCTTAATAAAATTAGTAAGCGTTGAAGCAATTAATGCAGCATGGCTTTTATTTCATTCAGTTTCATCAAAGCTTCAACCGGCGTAAGCCTGTTGATATCAAGTTTATCGAGCGCGCTGCGGATGGTTGCAAACACCTCTGAATGTTGGTCAAAAATGGATAGTTGCATTTGTGGCAAAGGCATCTGCTGCACTTTTTTCTGCAAATTCTCCACTTTGGGCATTGCAGCGTTCGACTCTTGCACTTGCTTGTTCTCCAATTGTTGCAAAATGGCATTCGCTCTATTGATTAGCTCCGCCGGCATTCCTGCCATTTTGGCTACATGAATACCAAAGCTATGGGTGCTACCGCCTAAGGCTAGCTTACGCAGAAAAATGATTTTGTTGCCTATTTCCTTGTTGGTTACATGGTAGTTTTTAACATTGGGCAGGCTATTTTCCAACTCATTCAATTCGTGGTAGTGAGTGGCAAACAGTGTTTTGGGTTTACAGGGCGATTGGTGGAGATATTCAACAATACTCCACGCAATGGAAATACCATCGTAAGTACTGGTGCCGCGACCAATTTCATCTAGCAAAATGAGGCTGCGTTCCGAAATATTGTTGATAATGCTAGCGGTTTCGTTCATTTCTACCATAAACGTGCTTTCGCCGCCGCTCAAATTGTCGCTAGCGCCTACACGGGTAAAAATTTTATCGGTCAGGGGAATTTTAGCCAAATCGGCTGGCACAAAACTACCCATGTGTGCCATCAGGGTAATAAGAGCCGTTTGTCGTAAAATGGCACTTTTACCACTCATATTGGGGCCTGTAAGGATAATGATTTGTTGCTCGGAAGGATGCAACAAAATATCGTTGGCAATATACATTTCGCCGGGTGGCAAGTTGCGCTCAATTACCGGATGCCGGCTTTCCTTTAAAAACAAATCGTTGCCGCTATGCAACTGTGGTTTTTTGTAATGGTATTTTAATGCATTTTCGGCAAAGCAAAGCAAACAATCGATGGTAGCTAAAATATTTCCATTTACTTGAATCGGCGCAATGAAGTCTTGCAAACAAAGTAATAATTGATCGTACAAATGCTGCTCTATGGCACTTATTTTATCTTCAGCACCGGTTATTTTTTCTTCATATTCTTTTAATTCGGGCGTAATGTAGCGCTCGGCATTGGCCAATGTTTGCTTACGAATCCACGTATCGGGCACTTTGCTTTTGTGTACATTGGTTACTTCTAAGTAGTAACCAAACACATTATTGAAACTAATTTTGAGCGACGAAATACCGGTAGCTTCAGCCTCCCGCTGCTGTATGCCAATTAAATATTCTTTTCCGCCTGCTGCTATGTTGCGCAGCATATCCAATTCGGCATTTACACCCGCTTTTATAACATTCCCTTTTTGAATGGCCACCGGGGGCACTTCCTCAATTTCGTTCACAATGCGGTTCCAAATCCATTCACAGGGATTCAATGCATCGCCCAAGCGCTGCAAATAAGCGTTTCCATCATTGGCACAACTATTTTTGAGCAATTGCACCTGCTGCAAACCTTTGGCTAGCTGCACCACCTCTCTGGGATTGATTTTTTTGAGGGGAATTTTACTCACCAAACGCTCCACATCGCCACAAATTTTGAGCGACTGTGCAAATTGTTGACGTAGGGGTATTTGCGTAATGAGAAATGCAACGGTATCTAAACGATCGTTTATTTTATCAATATCTTTTAAAGGCAAAACCGTCCAACGCTTTAACAATCGGGCACCCATTGGACTCACCGTTTGATCGAGCACTTTTAACAGGCTATTGCCATCGGCATGGCTACTGTTTAAAATTTCTAAGTTGCGAATGGTAAATCGGTCCATCCACAAATAATCTTCCCGTTCTATTCTTTGAATGGCAGTAATGTGTTGTAAATGGGGGTGTTCGGTTTCTTTTAAATAGTACAAAATGGCACCGGCGGCAATGATTCCTTGGTTAAGCGATTCGATGCCGTAACCCTTAAGCGAATGTGTTTGAAAGTGTTTGAGCAGGTTTTCGGTAGCAAACGCACTTTCAAAAATCCAATTGTCGAGGGTATAGGTATAAAATTTGGCGCCAAAAACTTCCTTAAACGTTTTTTGGTAGCTCCGCTGAAAAATGACTTCAGCGGGCTTTAGTGTTTGCAATAGCTTATCTACATATTCTTCATCGCCTTCTGCCACAAAAAATTCGCCCGTACTAATATCTACAAAGGCAACACCCAATTGCTGTTCCGAAAAATGAACTGCCGCCAAAAAGTTGTTGCTATTGTGTTCCAATAGTTTGTCGTTGGTAGCAATACCCGGTGTTACTAACTCTGTAACGCCACGTTTTACGATGCCTTTGGCTTCTTTGGGATTTTCTAATTGATCGCAAATAGCCACCCGGTAACCGGCTTTTACTAGTTTGTGCAAGTAGGTATCTAGTGCATGATGCGGAAAACCGGCTAACTCGTTGCTGTTGTCTACTCCATTATTGCGTTTGGTAAGGGTAATGCCCAATACCTGCGCCGTAATGATGGCATCTTTTCCAAAAGTTTCATAAAAATCGCCCACGCGGAACAATAAAATGGCGTCGGGGTATTTTTGCTTTATTGCATTGTGTTGCTGCATTAAGGGTGTTTCGGATGCTGCTTTGGCCATAAGCGCAAATATAAATGTTGCCGTA
>JAIXOS010000112.1 GCA_027486695.1 Chitinophagaceae bacterium
CACCTTGGCCGAATTGGCACCTATTAGTATCAATACTTGGTTAAATCATGTGCATCCGGACGACGCCAAAAAATCTGCCGAATTACTCCAATTGCATTTTGATGGTCATTTACCTTACTACGAATGCGAAGTAAGAATGAAACACAAATTAGGACATTGGGTGTGGGTATTGGATAGAGGAAAAGTATCAACTTGGAACAACGATGGACAACCCTTGTGGATGTATGGAGCGCATCAGGATATTACCGACAAAAAATTAGCCGAACAAGAATTGTCGCGTATTAAAGAAATGTTGGAACAAACCAACGAAGTAGCAAAAGTGGGCGGTTGGGAAGTTAATTTGGTAAAAGGAACGGTTTTTTGGTCTGATGAAACAAGAAAAATTCACGAAGTATCGGACGACTATGTACCCAATTTACACACAGGAATTTCATTTTATAAAGAAGGAATTAGTAGAGATACCATTACCCAAGTAGTGAATAATTGTATAGCGAATGGAGAATCTTGGGATGTTGCGTTACAAATAATTACTGCAAAAGGAAACGAAAAATGGGTTAGAGCGTTGGGCAATGCAGAAATGAGCAATGGTAAATGCATCAGATTATATGGTGCATTTCAAGATATTGACGAATTGAAAAAGGCTGAGTTGGCTAGCGCGGCCAATGCCAGTTTGTTGGCAAAATTATCCGACCAAGTGCCTGGAGGATTGTACCAATTTGCTAGTTTTGATGATGGCCGGGTTAGCTTCCCATACGCATCAAGGGGTTTGTTACAGATGTATCAAATAACCGAAGACACTTTGCGTCAACACCCAGAAATAATGTTTGAACGACTGCATCCCGACGATTTGCCTCCTGTGTACCAGTCCATTACTGCCTCTGCTCAAACCCTGCAACCATGGGATCTTGATTTTCGAGTACTCATTCCGGGTCAACCGGTCAAATGGGTTCGGGGCGAATCAAAACCCGAAAGAGTAAACGATGCCACCATTTGGTCTGGATACATACAAGATATTACAAAGCATAAAGAAACCGAACTAGCTATCAAAAAAGCCAATGAACGCTTTTCGCTAGCCGGCAATTCGGCCAATATGGGTGTTTGGGAAATCAATATTCAAACAGGCGAAATTGTTTGGGACGAAGTCATGCACCGTATTTACGACATCTATCCCAACGAATACACAAGTATCAAGGAAGCTTGGTATGCCCGTTTACACCCCGATGATAAAGATTGGGCTGTGCTAGAAATTCAAAATAGCATACAAAACGAAACCAAGATAGATGCCTCTTTCCGTATTGTGTGGCGCAATGGCACTACCAAATATTTAAAAGCAGATGCCCGAATTTTGTACGATGCCGAAGGTAAACCGGCTCAACTAATAGGCATAACGTACGATATTACGCGACAAAAAGAAAATGAACTAGAACTAATAAAAGCCAAAGACTTATTGGCACAAACAAGTGCCGTAGCCAACATTGGCGGTTGGGAATACGATGTAGTTACGGGTACGGTATATTGGTCCGAAATAACCAAAAAAATCCATGGCAAACCCGAAGCCGAGCAAATAAATTTAGAAACGGTATTGGCTTCGTATTTGCCACAAAGCCGGGTGAAATTGCAAAAAGCCGTTCAGGAAGCAATAGCCAATGGTACGCCGTACGATTTGGAAATGCAAATACTGACAGGTCAAAACAAAGTACTTTGGGTTAGAGGCATTGGCAAAGCGCAATTTATCAACGGCATTTGCACCAAACTATATGGTACTTTCCAAGATATTGATGTGCAAAAAAGAGCCGAAGAACAAGTTACTGCCACCAATCAACGGTTAAGGTTGCTTGAAAAATTCATCAATCAAACCAACGATGGTATACAAGTATCTAACCAAAAGGGACAATTGGTATACATCAACAAAGTAGCTTCCGAAAGGCTAGGCATTGCCGTTAACGAAGTGAACAAATATTATGTATCCGATTTCGAAAAATTATTCAGTAATGAAGAGGCTTGGTTGCAACACATAGAAACATTGAAACAACTTGGCAGTTTAACTATAGAGGGGCTCAATACCAATCTAAAAACGGGAAAGCAAATTCCGGTAGAGGTTACAGTTTCGTATAATATTATCAATAACGAAGGTTACGTAATTGCCACTTCGCGCGACATTACCGACCGTAAAAACACGCAACAATTACTCATAAAGGCGAAAGAACAAGCCGAAGCCGCTAGCAAAGCCAAGTCCGAATTTTTGGCCAACATGAGCCACGAAATTAGAACTCCGCTGAACGGGGTTATTGGATTTGCCGATTTACTTATGAAAACCCAACTCAACGATACCCAATACCAGTATATGAGTACGGTGTATCAATCGGCTAATGCATTACTCGATATTATTAATGATATATTGGATTTTTCTAAAATTGAAGCAGGCAAGCTTGAGTTATCCCTCGAAAAAACAGACGTATTCGAAATTGGTAGCCAAGTAGCCGATTTGGTAAAATACCAAGTACATCAAAAAAAATTGGAAATGCTGCTCAATATTGGGCAGGATATCCCAAGGTTCATTTGGGTAGACCCTATTCGACTAAGGCAAATTTTGGTCAATTTACTTGGTAATGCATC
>JAIXOS010000432.1 GCA_027486695.1 Chitinophagaceae bacterium
CCGTGCTCTCTGTGGTTAAATACCCCAACCTCCGTAACATCAGATTGCTTCGTTCCTCGCAATGACGGTACTAGTGCCACTTCCTTCGAAGAACAAACCACCAATCCGCGCGTCACTGCGAGGTACGAAGCAGTCCCTATCCACGAAAGACTCTTTGCTTCAAAAGAAACTTATATGTTCTTTTTTTTGTGGAAAAAAAAGAACCAAAAAAAGCCACATTACAACGATGTACAGCCCGTTTGACTGAAGCAAGTCTGCGCATCTGTAGTACTACTGTGGCTTCAGCTGTAGGAATTCGATTGTACTCGTTGCAATGAATTAGAATAACTTTGCTTTTTGCGTTCCGCTTGACACCTTAAGCCCTAAACCTCCTACCTTACGCCTTCTCACTCCCCCTCCTCTGTGTACTCTGTGAACCAACTCCGTGCTCTCTGTGGTTAAATACCCCAACCTCCGTAACATCAGATTGCTTCGTTCCTCGCAATGACGGTACTAGTGCCGCTCCGCTTGACACCTTAAGCCTTAAACCTCCTACCTTACGCCTACACCCTCCACTGTGTCCTTTGTGGCAAAAAAAAGGCCTCCGAAAACGGAAGCCCTTCTTTTTAAATACAAACAAACCATAAAAACCTATGTGAACAGTGTACTACACTGTTATAGAACGATGGATGTAGACAGTCGGATGTCTTTTGATGAACTGCCCACCAACAATTGGAATTTGCCGGGATGCAACACAAATTTGTTGGCTTTTTCGTCGAAATATTGGAACGCATCGGCAGGTAACGTTAGGGTTACTTTTTTGCTTTCGCCGGGTTGCAATTGTATTTTTTGAAAGCCTTTTAGTTCTTTTTCGGGGCGTGGCACACTAGGTGCTTGCTCTTTAACATATAGCTGTACCACTTCGGCACCGGCCATTTTACCTGCATTTCTTATGTTGAGGGTAACGGTAACCGCTGTACCTTTTTTGGTGGCTGTTAGTGCACTGTATTCAAAAGTGGTATAAGAAAGGCCATGACCAAAAGCAAATTCGGGGGCTATTTTGTACGTATCGTAATAGCGATAGCCTACAAAAATATCTTCCTTGTAGTTGAGGGCAATGCTATCGCCGGGGAAATCGCCGAGTTTGTGTGCAGGGCAATCTTCTAACTTTTTAGGCAACGACATAGGCAATTTGCCGGAAGGGTTTACTTCGCCAAAAAGTAAGCGAGCCAAAGCGGTACCACCATCCATACCGGGATACCAAGCTTGTACAATACTTTTGGTTTTGTTTACCCAACGACCCATTTCTATACCTCCTGCACCCATAAGTACCACAATGGTATTGGGGTTGGCTTTAACAACGGCCTCAATCAATTCGTCTTGTCCAAAAGGCATTTTCATATCGGGTTTATCTATTCCTTCGGCATCGTAGGCATTGTCGTCCCAATTGCTGTAATTGTATCCGTGTACCCAACCTCCTACTACAATCGCTACTTCTGCTTTAGCGGCGGCAGCGGCAGCTTCTTGTATTAGTTTTGGATCGGCTTTGGCATTGCGTTCTATTTTAAAACCACGGCTATAAGTAATATTGGTTTTGTTGCCTACCAACTGTTGCAAACCCACTAAAGGAGTAATTTCGTAGGTTGGTTTTACTTGAGAACTTCCACCACCCAACGCATTTTTCCGGAAAGCATTTTCGCCAATAACGGCAATCGATTGTACATCGCGACTAAGTGGTAATAAACGCTGCTCGTTTTTCAACAACACAATACCTTCTTCAGCCACTGCTTGCGCTACCATTTGGTGGTTTTTGGTGCCGTAATAACCGGGGGTGCGTTTGCCTTCTATCATGTTGGTTTGGTACATGATGCGCAAAATGCGGCGAACTTTATCGTTGATGAGGGTTTCGGCAACTTTGCCCGATTTTACCAAACGCACTACCGTATCGGCCAAATAAAATTTGTTGTACGGAAAAGGTGGTGTACCAATATCGGTACCCATTTCCAAATCGGTACCATTGTTTATGGCTTCGAGCGTGTTGTGTACGGCCCCCCAATCGCTCATCATAATGCCTTTAAAGCCCCACTCTCCTTTCAAGATTTTGTTGACCAAGTAATCGTTGTGTGTGCAATATTGTCCTCTAAATTTATTGTAAGCACCCATGATGGTATTTACTTTACCCTCTACCACTGCGGCTTTGAAACCGGGCAAATAAATTTCGCGCAGGGCACGTTCGCTCATGAGTACGTTTACCGTGGTACGCTTGGTTTCTTGGTTATTGGCCATGTAATGTTTTACACAAGCCGAAATTCCTTCGCTTTGTACGCCTTGCACATAGCCCACTACCATTTTAGCAATCAAGTAGGGGTCTTCGCTCATATACTCGAAGTTTCTACCGTTCAAAGGAGTACGAATGATGTTGATGCCGGGTCCTAAAATCACATCTTTACCACGGTATTTTGCCTCGCTACCCAACACTTTACCATAGGCAAAGCCCAATTGCGGATTCCAAGTGGCAGCTAGGGTATTGCCTGTGGGCAAATAAGTACCCGAATCAAATACGTTTTTATCGGGCGTCCAATCTCTGCCGTGTTCAATGCGTACACCATGTGGCCCATCGGAAGTAACCAACTCGGGTATGCCCAAACGAGCTACGCCACCCGAATTAAAAGAAGATACGCCGTGAATCATGTTCACTTTTTCTTCAAGGGTCATTTTTTTCAACAAAGCCTCTATTTTGGCTTCGTTGTTTTGAGCAAAACTTGTGGTAAATGCACAAGAGGCTACACCAACCAAGAGTAGGTTGTATAAGAAGCATTTTCTTTTCATGATTGTCTATTTATTGCATCTTTTGATTTGCAAGCTGCCAGATAATGATAGAATAGATACTAGTTGGATACCCAAACTTTCATAACATGACAAGCTAGCGTTGGATGCAAATGTGCTACAAAGCCTTTGGCTGCGCAGGTATCTTCTGTTTAAAAAGGGGGTATAAAATGTATCTTTTTTACCTTTTTTTAATGATGGCCGCCCATCCACCACCATTTTGAAGCTTAATGGTTAGTTTTTGGTGACTATCGAATGTTATTATTTTCCTTTTATAATCAGTAGCATCTCTATCGGCATTAATACC
>JAIXOS010000282.1 GCA_027486695.1 Chitinophagaceae bacterium
CCTTGATATCCATTAACTAGTAATGGTTCATTAAACAATCTTTGCCAATGCAAGCCATCTGTACTTTTAGCCACACTAATTTGTTGTGGTTCATTATTATAACCACCAGCATAAAACATATACAAAAAACCGTCTTTTACAATGCAAGAAGCAGCTTCAATACATTTTGTTTCCCATGGTAATTGAGGTTTCAAAATGGCGCTATCTACAGATAATTGTGCCCAAGAATCTCTATTAAAATTTGAGTTGGCAGTAGTAACAGCAACACCTTGCTGTTGAATGGTGTAAGAACTATCCCTTGTAGCGAAATACAAAAAGTATTGATTTTTGTAAAATACCACTTCTGCATCAATAGCTCTACCTATGTTCCACTTACCAGTAGGCTTAAAAATAGGATTGGAAGCATCCCTTTGAAAATGCAAGCCATCTGAAGATACCGCATGACAAATGGCATCTTTTTTTCCGTTACCATAGGTTTGATAAAAAATATGTAGTTGCCCATCTCTCACAATACAACTAGGTGCGCAAATACCTTTTGATTCAAACCCTTCGACAGGTTTGATATCGCCTTCTTTTTTCCAGTTTATCAAATCCTTACTAGTTGCAATACCAATGTACCAAGCTTTCAATTGCGGACCTGGTATAGAATAATACATGTAGTATTTTTTGTTAAAATATACTACATAGGGATCTTTAGCGTAGGGCTTTTTATTTACACCACTATCACTATAATACATTGGGGGCAACTTGGTTGTACTTTGAGAAAATGCAACAAAGTGAATGAGTATAAAAAAAACTTTTATACCTATAAAAATTAAATACTTTCTTTTTAATAAATTCATTATAAACTATTGATTTACAGTAACAGAAAACTCTTTAATACTTTGTTCTAGACCATAAACATTTTGATTATTTGCAATAAAAACAACATTATAAGTACCAGGTTTAGTATAAACTTTACTAACTTCTGTGACGGGGTTATCAGACATTGTTTTAATTGGAATGGCTTTATCAGGTGTAACTTGGGACAAATTAAGTGCCCTAGATATCAGCCAATCTTCATTGTCAGCAACACCTGCCACTGTACCACCTTGAATACTTGTTTGAGCAGTGGAACTACCAATAGTCCATTTTACATCACTATTTTTAATATTTACAATGCTAAAAAGTGGATTAGAAGACCTATTGATGAGAAATAAAATATTGTTTTTAGTACCGTCGGGCAATGTATTATCAACGGTAATATTAGTAAGGTACCAGAATCGTTGAAGTTGAAGAGGATCTGAAACATCGGCATATTTAAAAGCGATATAAACTGGTTTTCCTTCACTAGCTTTTGCAAAATCGGTTATATCAGCAACCCCAGTATTAATAGAAGCATTGCTAGGTGTTGTAGGCAATATAAATCGATTGGTAATATTGGTCCACACGTTGGGGCCTGCATTTACAACAGCGTTTGAATCGATTAAATAGCCGGCACTAGGAGTTACAAAGTTGTTGGAAATGAAAACTTGTAATGTATTTTGTTGTTTTGTTGGATCCGTAGATCCTTGTGTAAGCCTAGAAGTAAAAGACATGGTTACTTTGCCTGTTAAGGAAGTTCTATTCCTGTTTTCATAAGCATTAGCCGAATCTCCTGCATAGTAATAAACATAATCAGGATTGCCCGATATTTTAAATCGAATAGTGTCGCCTACTTTATAAGTAGTTTTGCTAATTGTTACATCAAAATCATTGAGTGAAGCAACATTTGTTTTTTTACAAGAAAATAAAACAACAGAAGTAACAACAAAATAAATATATTTTTTCATATTGTTTTTTTAGTATTATTTAATACCCAGGATTTTGTATAGCTAATTTGTTAACAGATAATTCAGCAGAAGGGATAGGCAACAAAACATTTCTAGCAGCTACATTCTTGCCCGCAATGGCTGCAATTGGGGATGCATTCTGCGTGTCAAAGGCATAATTATTCATAAACTGTACGTAATTGCCCCAACGGATCAAATCTAACCGCCTGTGACCTTCAAAGCACAATTCTCTCATCCTTTCATCTTGTATAACAGCCCTAAAAGTATTTTTGTCAGCAACTTGTGCTACAGTAACATCGGCATCAATGGCATTGGCCAATACAGCATTGGCTGTAGCGCCGGTTCCACCACCACCGCTTATGGTTATTGCTGGCTGTGATTGGTAGCCATAACCTGCATAAGTAACGTTAATGGCTGTTACTTTTCCTGCAGAAATGGTAGCCGTAGCGGTAGCACCAGTACCATTACCAACAATACTAACTGTGGGCACAGAGGTGTAACCACTTCCACCGTTGAGAATGGTGGCCCCTGAAATACTTTTATAAGCCCTTTCCCGAACCGCATTGATAGCACTTATGCCTAAGTTTTGAGGGCCATTTAATTCATTATCGGCTTCGGCAATCATTAATAGTACGTCGGCATATCTTAAAAGTGGAACATTTTGGTTGGTACTGTTTTTGTCTTTGGCTGCATATGGCTCGTATTCCCTTCTCCATTTGGCTGCATTTCTGTCAAATAAGGCACCTCCTGTAATAGGTACGCGAATAGGACTCGTACCTGTAAGTTTATAGTTGGCCATTACCCAATCACGCCTATTATCTAAGGTTGATGCAACTGTTCCACCGTAACTATTAAAAAGCTTTGCAGTTCCATTCATTTGCCCATAACTATAACCTGTATCTAGGTTGGTACATTGAACTCCATTGATGTTACCAATTCTTGATCCCTCGGTATAAGTATTGGCTCCAGGAAAATAAAACTCCACTTCCCAAATGCTCTCCTTTATATCATATTTATCTTGAGCATAATTGATAAAGATTTGCCTGTAATCTGGATTGAGGCTGTGTTCTGCATTTTGATTTACTAGTTGAGCCCACTTTAACACCTGATCGTACTTATTTGCATATAAAGGATAGCCCGACCAATATAAATATACCCTTGCAAGTATGCCTCTAACAGCAGATTTGCTGATATGCCCACCAGTTTTCACCTCTGTAGCTGATTTTACCCTACCTTCAGCTTCGTTCATATCATTAGTAATCTGCTCGTAAATAGTTGTTGATGAAACACGAGCCTGTGATACATTAATTACCGATTTGGTAGATGTAAGTTTTAATGGTACATCACCAAAATGTGACACCAATACAAAATGATAGTACGCTCTTAAAAACAAAGCCTCTCCACGAGTTACACTTTTGGTAGCCGAATCAGCATTCGAACCATCTAATTTTTCCAATAATAAATTGGCTCTATCAATACCTACATATAATGAATTCCAAAGGTTGTTAATGATGGGATTGGAAGGATCAAATTGGTTTACTAATAAACCTGTCGCTCCGACTATGCTACTATAAGCTTCATCGGTACCTATATTGAAGTCGATAGGAATGGATGTACCATACAACTCCGACCGACCCAAAATATCATAGACACCCGTGAGCGCTCTATTAAGTTCTTGCGGTGTTTTGTAATAGTTATCAGGTGCTATAAAATCTGAAGGTTTTTTATCCAAGAATTTGTTGCAGGATGAAAAAACAAACGATAGGCCTAATATAAATATTAGTATTTTTTGCATATAAATTATTATTAATCGTTAGAATCTAACATTCACATTTAAAGAAACAACCCTAGCTCGTGGATAGGCTGAAAAGTCGAAGCCTTGCGTTAATGCACTATTTCGTACAGATACTTCGGGGTCTAATCCAGAGTATTTTGTCCAGGTGTATAAATTTTGAGCTGATAAGGATAAACGCAAATTTTTTAATTTCATCATTTTGAGTATCCCTACTGGCAAATTGTACCCAAATGCTACAGTTTTGAGTCGTAAGTAAGAGCCATCTTCAATCACCCGGCTAGCATATTGGTAATTTCCTGGAACAGAATATCTAGGTAAATCAGAATTTTGGTTTGTAGGTGACCATCGATTTGCATAAGTAGCATATTGATTGAGATGCTGCCGATATCCGCTCTCGAAGACGTATCGATTGGCATTTAAAATATCGTTGCCCACCGACCATTGAAAAAATATGTTCAAATCGAAATTTTTATATTTAAAATTGTTGCTAAAACCACCTATGTGTACTGGCAAACCTCTACCTATAATGGTGTAATCGCGCGCATCTATTGTTTTATCTTCATTCAAATCTTTGTAACGAATATCGCCAGGTTGAATATTTGCTCGACTATTACCATTGGAAGTTATCTCGTCTTTTAGCACATATTTTACGCCATTGGTTCCGGTAAGGATATTAAAATCATTGTATTGGTAAACACCATCACTAATTAATCCGTAAAAGGACGACATGGGTTGATTTATCTTAGCCATGTATGGTGTAAGCCCAGAATAATTTTGATCCCATCGTACACTAACTGGTAAAGCATCTTGATTTTGCGACAATTGCAAAACCCTACCTTCATTAAATGCGATATTGAAACTACTATACCATTTGAAGTTTTTGGCATCAATATTTGTGGTGTTTAGCGTTATCTCAAGCCCTTGATTTCTTACTTTACCTATGTTTTTAAAAGCAGTTAAAAAACCAGTGCTGCCGGGTAATTGTGCATTTAACAGCAAATCTTTTGTAACTTTTTTGTATATATCAACAGTTAACTGTATTCGATTTTTAAAAAAGCTTACATCTAACCCTGCATTTGTTTGTTCTGTTGTTTCCCATTTCAAATCGGGGTTGCCAACTGTGGTTCGATTTGCCCCAATATTGGTAGTTGGATTATTATCGAAAGGATAAACACTTCCAATGGGTGATGATAGCTGGGCTAAGTAAGCGAAATCACTTATTCTGTTGTTACCTGTAAATCCAAAACCTAAACGAATTTTAGCATCGGACACCAACTTTATGTTTTTCATAAACGGTTCGTTACTTAAACGCCATGCAAAAGAACCTGATGGAAAGTGACTGTATTTGTTTTCTTGTGAAAATCGAGAGGAACCATCCACGCGGTGGGTAATAGTTACTAAATATTTGGACTTGTAATTGTAATTAACCCTTGCTAAATAGGAAGCAATAACAGATTCACTAGTTGCTATCTGATTATTTAAAGGAACCCCTTCGCGCAATCCATTAATACCAAGGGATTCATTGGGTATTTGATTAGCAGAAAAAGCATAGCTTCTTAACTTAGTACCAGCAGCGGTAATACCTACAACAATGGATAAGTCATGTACTTTCTTAAATTTATTCGTGAAGGTTAGCGTATTTTCATTAAGCCAGTTGTTGGTAGACAATGTAGAAATAGATCCATTTACCCCTTGTTTAAAAACAGAATTTGGGCCACCGGAATTTGTATTTGAATTATTGAAAGCTTCACGAGATAAAAAGATATTATTTATTCCTGCTGTAGTTTTGAACTTGAGTTTGCTATTTATTTGGTAATCTAAATAAGCATTTATAACAACATTGTTGGTTGTATTGTTGCGTAGTTCATTTTGAGCGGTAGCAACTGGATTAACAATATAATTACTAGAAGAAGGTATATCTGGGTCATAAAGATTATCTGCAAAATCTTCGTAGTCTCTACCAGTTATTGGACGGAAGCCCCAGGCTTGATACAAGAGATTAGACGTAGCAGCACTAAAGGTAGAGGAAGGCGGTGTACCTTTTTGCAAAACACTGCTATAGCTAATGTTTACACCTGTTTTAATTTTATCACTTATCGTTTGGTCAATAGAAACACGACCTTGATAACGTGAATAGCTAGAGGCAATTATGATACCATCTTGCCCTGAGATAGAGCCTGACATTGAGTATTTAGTTTGTTTGGAACCACCCGCAACACTGATAAAATGATTGTACATGGGTGCAGTTCTGTTAAGCATATCCTGCCAATCAAAACTTTTCAATTTTTTATAATCCTCTAATGTTCTATTATTTGGGGTTAAATATAAAGCTGTGAATGCTGGAAGCCCAAGAACTTCTGTTTGTAAACTTGCAAAATCATAAGGAGATAAAAGTGCAATTTTTTTCATTCTACTTTGCAAGCCATAAAAAGCATCATAGCTAACCACAGGGGGGCCTTCTTTACCTTTTTTGGTTGTTATCATAATAACACCATTGGCACCTCTAGCACCATAAATTGCAGTTGCTGAGGCATCTTTCAGTATTTCAATACTTTCTATTTCGTTAGGGCTCAATAAATTATTGTTATACCCTTCTATTGGGAATCCATCAATCACATACAATGGAGAATTGTCTTGTGTAACAGAATTATTACCTCTTATAACGATATTTACCTGCGACCCCGGCTGTCCATCTTGAGAAGATACTTGAACACCGGCTACCCTTCCGGCTAAAGCTTCATCGAAGGACCGAACAGCTGCTTTGTTCATATCCTCCATATTTACCTTAGCAATTGCACCCGTTAAATCTTTTCTTTTTTGTGTCCCATACCCAACCACCACTACATCATTCAGTTCAGATACTTCTTCATTTAGTACCACATTAATTACTCGAGTCGATCCTATACCTCTTTCTACTGTTTTGTAACCTACAAAAGAAAATATCAAGATACTTTTATTGTCGGGCACTTTAATGCTATATTTTCCTTCATTATTGGTAATTGCGTTAACTGAAGTGTTTTTAACTTTCACGCTCACACCTTCCATCAAACTACCTTTATCATTTTTAACTGTGCCACTAATCGCAATCATTGGTGGTGGCAAATCAGCTATTCTTTCGGATGCTATTGAATCTATTTGAATTTTTTTTTCTACATAAAGTAGCACTTTTTTGTCGTTGATTATTTTGTAGCTAATGCCAAATGAGGTTAAAAATTCTTCAAAAAAATCCTTTAAGGTTTTAGCTTGACACGTGTAACTGACAGTTTTGTTGTCGTCAATGGAATTGGGGCTGTAAATAAAACGCAAGTCGGTTTGTGATTGAACTATTTCAATCACTTTATGCATTTGAATGTTTTTGACAGAGATAGAAATTTTCTTTGTTAAAATATTCTGTCCACTACTTTTTTTGGCATACACAAATGTTAATGTGAATAGCGCAATGGATAATTGTATGAAAGATATTTTCATAGCAAGCAGCATTTTAGCAACAAGTTGCTTTTTTTTCATATTTTCGTAGCGTTTTTGTTCGTTATTAGACTTTCGATCAATTACATGCCCTCGTTTGGCATGGGTGACTGTAATGCGCCAACATTACAGCACCCTTTTTTCATTCGTTTATAGATTGATTTATGGATTTAAAGCAGGGTTAACAATTTTTTTATTTGCATCCTTTTCCAGTTATGAGTATTCTAGTTCCAGATATTTCGTAAGATGCACCTATTGATTTACATATAAGGTCTAACTTTTCGTAAAGATTTTCATCGGTAATGTCGCCAGAGAAAATACATTTATTAAAGTTGTCATTTTCTAAAATAATTTCAATCCCATATACCTTCTGCAATTTATTTACAATATCTAGCAGATATGCTCTATCAAAATCGAAGTAGCCTTTACCAATGTGCTGCTTATCTACTAAAACCGGTTTTTCTACAATTGAGGTTTCAAAATTTTGTTTTGTTGCAGTATAAATTGTCTTTTGATTTGGAGTTAGCAGTACCCCTTTTGTAGAGAGTGATTTACTATTTAGAAGTTCTGAATTTTCTTGATTTTTTTCAAATACTTGTACTTTGCCAGTAACTACAGACACAGTTACATCATTAGAATTTTCTCCAGTTTGTATATAAAAACTTGTACCGAGAACTTTTGTTACAATATTCTTAGAAAAAACTACGAATGGCTTTTCAGCATTTTTTGCAACATCAAAAAAGGCATTTCCTTCAAGGGTAACTTCTCTTCTTGGTAAATTGGGATTGGTTGAATAACTTAACGATGCATTTTGACTTAATGAAACCTTGGTCCCATCCTCTAACAAAATTACTTTTATAGAATTTGTAGTATTTGAAATTGTTTTTTTAAATTGATTCTCAGATAAAGAATACTTACTTAAATTATTAGTTTTCAGCCATGTTACAGTTAAGGACAATAGAATGATAACCGCAGCGGCAGCGGCGGAGCGTAGTATTATTTTTTTGAAATTTCGTTTAGGCGTTACGGATAATGTGGCTGTAAATGTGTTGGTTGCAGAAGTTTGTGGCTTATCCACTTCAAGCTGTAGAGAAAGTTGGAGTTTGTTCCACATTTGGTCAATATCCAATTCATTATTTTGATCGAAGTCAGATAGCTTGTCCCAATTGTTTCGCATCCATTGTTTTACTACAAAATCATTTGCAGGGTTGAGCATCCAACTAATAATTTCTTCTCTTTCATGCGGATTGCAATCATTGGCAAAAAACTTATTTAATAAAAGATGGTCCATGTGATTAAGTGTATTACTTATTAATACGCAAAAAAAACATCGAACACCTATGGTTATAAAAAAAAAGAGAAAATAAAAACAAGCAGATTTGATTTACTAAAAAAATCTCTCAAAGAAGATAGTGCAGCAGACATTTGATTTTCAACTGTTTTAACAGATATATTTAACCTTTTAGCTATTTCTTTATTACTTAAGCCATCGTGCCTGCTCAACAAGAAAATTTCTTTTCTTTTATCTGTCAAAGTATTTAAGGCTTTTTGATAAAGCGACTCAAACTGGTGCTGGTTTATTAAATAATCTGCCGATGAATTATCTGACATCAGCAAAGCATCATCTTGGAGCTCGACGGTATTGATATTTTTCAAGGCCGATTCTTTTCTAAAATAATCGATAGTAACACGGTATGCAATAGTGAAGAGAAAGCCCTCAAAAGATTTGCTTGTGTTGATACTGGTTCTATTTTCCCACAGTTTTTCAAAAACAACTTGTGTTATATCTTCAGCTTCTTGTGTATCTTTTACGTATTTAAAAACGAAGTTGTAAACCTTTTTTACATATAAATAGAAAATTTCTTTAAAGGCAGTAGCATCACTTTCTTTTATCTTTTCAAGTATGTAAATTTCATTTGTCATTATGGGGTAGCTAGGACAATCAGTTTCAAATATTTAATGGTAGAACGAACTGGCAAATTGATTGCAATAATTTATTACAAAATATAATGTAATCAATTTTTATTTTGGCGTCAATTGCAGTTTGGATTAAACAAAATTTACAAAGTACATTTTTAAAACCATACCTCAACAGATTGTTTTAACATTCCAAATTTTAGATGCTTACTTCTGCCATTAATTTTAATAAAATTATTCCTTAATAAGCATTGGCTATGAATGAACATGCTCCATTGGTTCTACTGTAAGTAGCTGGGTGTATCTGTTCTAAAAGGCGAAG
>JAIXOS010000482.1 GCA_027486695.1 Chitinophagaceae bacterium
GCATCAGAAGTTACTACTGCTGAAGGTGTTTGATTAAATAAAAATGGCAAATCTTGCCCTAAGTTATTTTTGGCAATTTGGGCTTTGCTTAGATTGGTTTTAGTAAAGGGTGCTTGTTCGGCTGCTCTTACCGAAGTAACTTCCAAAGGCTGCAGGGTAGTTTCTTTGCGTAAAAGGGTAAATACCAATCGCTCGCTAAGTTGCTGTAATTGAACCGGTTGTACATTTTCTTCGTAGCCAATGCTTGCTATTGTGAGTTGGTACACACCTTTGGCAAGATTTTTCACTTCAAATACCCCTGCATCGTTAGTGGTGGCAGTTTGAGTGCCAATTCTAATGCTAGCGGCTACAATTGGTTCCTTGGTGCTAGCATCTAGCACTTTGCCTACCAATTTTGTTTGTTTGTTTTGTGCAAAACAGATTGTTGCCACGAGTAACATGGCCATTGTTCCCAACAAATTTTTCATTGCTTTTTAGGTTTAAAAAGTGATAAAATAATAAAGGGAACAGGATAGAAAGCTAAGAGGAGCGTATAGTAAATCTTGTACAACTGTTTGGTACCAACAGTCATAAAGCTTTACGCCTTCCCTTCGCAGGCATTACCCTGTTCAGGTTCTACGGGTGTTATCTCAGCCCTTGCAATTGCAAAAGCACCCCGAGGATTTATTTTTGATGTTGCAAAAGTAATACATCTCTAAAAAAACAAGGAAATATTTTTCCTGCAGCTACTCAAGTGGTGTGCAAGATGATTCCTTGTTGGCTGTATACGGCTACGCGGTAGCCTTCTTAGGTTATGAGCCAGGAGCTAGTGCTACATAGGGGGCTGTAGTGGCGTTGGCACCGTTGATCAGTAGCTAATACATGCAGCAAAAAGGAGCATCTAGCAATGAGTGTGCCCCAAACAAAAACAGCCACCCTTTTGCAAGGATGGCTGTGTGATGTGTTTTAATAAGAACAGGGGAAGAACTATTTGTTTTCGCCTTCTTCTAATTTTGCACGAATATCGGCCAAAGCACCTAAGTCGCCCAAAGTGCTTTTTTCAACTTTCGCTTGGATGGTTTTCACTGCTTTTTGTGTTTTTTCAGCTTCTACTTTCGCTTCTTTTTTCACTGCTTCTTTTTCGTCGGCAGCGGCTTGTTCCCATATGCGGCTATGGCTTAAAACGATGCGTTTTTCGTTGCGGTCAAACTCAATTACTACAAAGTTGGCAGTTTCTTCAGCTACTACTGTTTTGCCATCTTCTTTGTTTAGGTGGCGAGCAGGAGCAAAACCTTCTAAGCCGTAAGGCAACTGTACGGTAGCGCCTTTATCGTCTTTACGAGTAACGGTACCTTCGTGGATAGAACCAACAGCAAATGTGTCTTCAAGGGCATTCCAAGGATCTTCTTCCAATTGTTTGTGGCCCAATTGTAATTTGCGGTTTTCTTTGTCAATACCCATAATTTGGATATCGATGTGTTGACCCACTTTTACGTAATCGCTAGGGTGATTGAAACGTTTCAACCAGCTTAAGTCGCTGATGTGAATCATACCGCCAATACCTGGCTCTAATTCAACAAATACACCATAAGGAGTGATGTTTTTCACCAAGCCTTGGTATTTGCTTAATACAGGGTATCTGTCTTCAATTGTATTCCAAGGATCGTCGGTCATTTGTTTGATAGAAAGGCTCATTTTGCGCGCATCTTTATCAAGGGTAACCACTTTCGCTTCGTGTTCGTCGTTTAATTTGAAGAACTCTTTAGCGTTGATAGGTGTGTTAGCCCAAGTAATTTCGCTTACGTGTACCAAGCCTTCAACACCAGGTTGAATTTCTAAGAAAGCACCGTAGTCTTCAATATTCACTACTTTACCTTTCACTGTGCTACCTTCGGCTAAGCCTTCAGGCAATACATCCCAAGGGTGAGGCGTTAATTGTTTCAAGCCAAGGCTGATACGTTTTTTGTCGTCGTCGAAATCTAAAACCACCACTTGTAGTTTTTGATCCATTTTCACCACTTCGCTTGGGTGAGAGATACGACCCCATGAAATATCGGTAATGTACAACAAACCGTCTAGGCCGCCCAAATCCATGAACGCTCCAAAGTCGGTAATGTTTTTAACGGTACCTTCCAATACTTGACCTTTCTCCAATTTGCCCATAATTTGAGCACGTTGGGCTTCAATATCGCTTTCGATAAGTGCTTTGTGCGATACAACGGCATTTTTAATGGTTTCATTGATTTTAACCACTTTGAATTCCATTGTTTTGCCCACAAATTGGTCGTAATCGGTAACGGGTTTAACGTCAATTTGAGAACCTGGTAAGAATGTTTCCATACCAAATACGTCTACAATTAAGCCGCCTTTGGTTTTGCTGGTAACAGTACCTGTAACCACTTCTCCGGTTTTGTGCACTTCCATAATACGTTGCCAAGCACGGAAAATGCGGGCACTTTTGCGGCTAAGGGTAAGGTTGCCGTTTTTGTCTTCTTTTTCAACCACCATTACTTCTACTTCGTCGCCAATTTTCAATCCCGGAACGTCTCTGAATTCGTTCAAAGAAATCAAACCATCGCTTTTGAAGCCAATGTTTACTACTACGTCAGTTTTGGTAAGGGCTACCACACCACCGGTAATAATTTCGCCGTCTTCAATTTGTACAAAAGTGTTTTCGTACACTTTGTCGTACTTTTCTTTTTCGGCAGCAGAGTACAAACTTACGTTGCGTTTGTCTACGCTCCAGTCAAAATCGTCGTGGGCCGATACGGCTACCACTTCTTCAACAGCAATGGGTGCTGCTACTACTTCAGGTGCAGTTGTTGTCGCTGTAGAATCGGCTACTACCTCTTCGGCAGCTGCAGCGTTCTCCTGAGCATCAGCGTTTAGTTGTTTAACGAATAAATTCATAAAAAAAGCCCGAACTGTTTTATTTCGGGCTGCAAAGGTAAGGTTTTGTGGTAAATTAAAATGGCTGTTTTTGTTGTGCTATATAGCAAACGGCGTATTTTTCAAACGGTCTACCAAGTCTTTATCAAATGCGGTCGGATTATTTACCAACGGAATTTTTACCGTTACCAAAATGCCGGCGGGGGAGTTGTTGGTATACGTAATTTGGGCTTTAATGCTTTTGGCAATTAAGTTGGTAATAGCCAATCCCAAACCTACTCCCGAATCGTTTTTATCTACTCCGGCTTTGCGTTCAAATGGTTTGATGCTGTTTAGCGATTCGGCATTGGTCGATTTTCCGCAGTCGGCCACCATAATTATGTATTCTGTTTTGTCTTTCATGGTTCCCACAACAACCGGGTTGCCCTTTTCAGAAAATTTAAAGGCATTGTCTAGTAATTCTTTTAGCAGGGTTTCTAACAATTCGGACGAAAGTGCTAGCTCTGCTTCGTCGGTAAGATTGCAAATTAAATCTTGTTGCCTATTGTAGCTTAGTGCGGCTTCTTTGGCTGTTTTATTTAAAATTTGCAATACTTTGGTAGACCCTCCATTGCTTAAGCCTTCTTGTAATTGTTGTTTTTGATCCTGCCAGTTTTTTACTTTGTTCATCAACTTAATCAACCGGTCCGTAGATTTTTCCATGTACCCCAAATATTGCTCTACTGCTTCGCCACTCATTTCGTTGTACTTGCTTTTGAGGTGGTGCAAGTAGTTGATGATGTCGTAAACGGAGGCGAAAAATTCTTGATCGGTTATGAGTTTAAAACCATTTTCTATTTGAATGAGGTCTTTTTCTAAATGTTTGTTGATTTCACGTTTGCGCTGTAGGCGGGTGCGTATAGCTTCTACCAATTGTTTGCCTTTTACAGGTTTTATCAAATAGTCGTCGGCGCCAATTGTCATTCCTGTACGTATGTCATCGTAGTCTGATTTAGCGGTTAAAAAAATGAAAGGCACATTGGTATAGCCCCGTTCTCGTAAACGTTGAATGAAACCATAGCCATCCATGTCGGGCATCATAATATCACAGATAATCAATTCCGGTTTTTCTTTTTCATATTGCTGTAAGCCTTCATTGCCATTACCCCCTGTTACCACCTCAAAGCCTTCGAGCTCCAAAATTTCTTTGACATTCATTAGTAGGGGTTTTTCATCATCTACTAAGAGCAATTTAGTTTTTGTCATATAATCTTGTATTTAAAATGTAATATAAAGGTAGTACCCATGTTTTCTTTCGACACTACAGAAATGCTGCCTTGGTGCATTTTTACAAAGCGTTCTACAATTGATAATCCCAAGCCGTAACCGCTATGGTCTTCCGAATTGCCGGCTCTGAAAAATGATTGAAAAATGTTGGGCAAGTCTTTTTCAGGAATGCCAATGCCCTGATCTTTTACGCTCAGTTCGTATCCATTTTCCAAGTATTTCAAATGTACAAAAACGGGTTCTTTTTCGGGCGAATATTTTATGGCATTAGATACTATATTGGTAACGATGTGCCAAAAGAGTGCCTCGTCAATTTCTGCTTGTTGCTGTGGATTTTCTGAAGAAAACTGCACTTTTTCGGTTCCATACTTTATGTGAAACCTTGTTTTGATAATGCGTGGAATGAGCGAGTGTATATCAACCGCCTTCGGGCGAAAGGGTGTTTGGTTTTCTTCAAAGCGGCCCATAACCA
>JAIXOS010000462.1 GCA_027486695.1 Chitinophagaceae bacterium
GGCATGACTTACACCCTTTGGAACAAAATGGATCCACAGCAGCAAAACGACCTTTTAGCTCAAGCAAAGTATTACTTGGAACACATTGATGAACTGTAATACAGGAAAAAAACATGCATTAGTTGATTGCCATTTGGCAGAGGGATAGCCTTCCTTAGAGTAGCATAGATGTATTTATATATTGTTGGCATTACTCTTTAAACCGCACAAGTATTGATGGTAGAGAGTTGTCATTTGCTCAATTGCCTTTAATGAGCTACGCCACCTTGTACATCATAATTGATACCTTGAGCGCGTAAAATAGCTTGTACACGAATTGCATAAAAAGCCAAATAGACAAAGCACAAAACCCCAACAATGTAACTATACTGAATACCGAATAAATGGTCGGAGGCAACATAACCCTGAATGAGACTGACAATTCCGCCCCCCATTATCATCATAATCAGTAAACTACTCCCTTGATTGGTGTGTTTACCCAAACCCGCTACGGCCAATGTGAAAATGCATGGCCATAATGTACTACAAAATAAACCTACGCTAACAAATGCAAAAACACTCACTTTTCCAGTGGTAAACATGCCAATTAAGAGGGCGATAACGCCAAACAAAGAAAAAAGTAACAACATTTTTGCGGGACTCCCTTTACTCAATACATCGCCAATAATCATGATTGCAATTACAAAGCCATACACATAAAATGGTGAAACATCATGTTGTGCAATCGTATTTACAATTAGAAAAACAGCAAATGCAATGTAAGGCATCAGAAATTTTAGAATATCCTTTATGCCATTGCTTAAACTGAATGCGCCAACACTACTAGTCCACCTCCCAATCATTAAACTAGCCCAGTATAGCGATATATAGGGTGCCACTTTTTCTGTACTAATTCCGTGCTTCTGCATTAAATACTCCGGTAAATTACTAGCAGTTGCCACTTCTACACCTACGTAAACAAAAATACCTATCATGCCTAGCCATAACTGTGGATAATGCAGTGCACTTTTTCTATGAATGGATTTATCGTTTTCACCATTTTCAATATCCACTAGTTGCTCCAATTCTATTTTGTTGGGAATGGAAGACCCTTTTAAGAAAAAAGCTACTAATAAGAAGGCTATACCTAATATGAGATAGGGAATTTTAACACTAGCAATATTGGCCGTTGTGTTTGCAGCACTTACACTACCAAATATGGTAAAACTCACCAAAAGTGGCCCAATGGTTGTACCAAAATTGTTGATTCCGCCAGCCATACTTAATCTTTGAGAACCCGTTTTAGGATCCCCCATTACTACTGCCAAAGGATTGGCCGCAATTTGTTGTAAAGAAAAGCCGAGTGCTACAATAAATAAGCCGGATATCATTAATGTAAATGAACCAAGATTGGCGGCAGGATAAAAAAGCAATGTGCCAATAGCGGAAATAATTAGTCCAAGAGCAATGCCGTTTTTATACCCTAAACTGTTTAATAAATCTTTACCAATGGCTTTAGAGATAAGTAAATAAACAATAGAACCTACCGTATAAGCAATGTAAAAAGCAAATGAAACAAATTGACTTTGCATTTGAGTTAATGCAAACGCTTTTTTAAAAACAGGAATTAAAATATCGTTGCTTGCTGCTATGAAACCCCAAAAGAAAAAAACGGTAATTAGGGTACCAAATTGCCCCCACTTGGTTTGTTGAGTCATAATCATATTTAAAATTTAAGCCCTCTTTTGAAGGCTTGTGTAGAGTGATGTCAATTGTTTGAATTCCTTTTTTTGTTACGGCTTGATGATTGTTTTTAACGGGAAACGCATCATCTCAGCTCCAAAAATTGTTGGTTTGGAGATCAATAATTGTCAATAACGATGCTAAAAATACCTTTCAACGGGTGTTTAAACCCATATTAAACATGATCATAGTAGTCCTGCCCCAAAAATAGCTGCGTCTTCCCCTAGTGCAGATCTAACAATTGGGATGGTTACTCCCGCCTTAATTAGGGATTCTTTCAAATGAGTTAGAAAATAAGATTCATTATGCATGATATTACCACCAATTACCACTACTTCTGCCTCCGCAGATTTAATAAAAGGAGTAAGAAATGCGGCTAAATTATGCGCAAACGATACAAATAGAGGCTCTACAGTTAGGTCTGTATCCATATTCAACGCAATTTCTTTTACTCCGTGCACCGTTTTATTTGTTGACATTCCATACTGCTTAACAAACCATCGTGTGGAGATATAATCCTCTGCAATACTTTCTTTAAATGGGCTACACCATAAATTAGCATCCTCCACTTTCCCATCTGTTAAAATTGAGGAGCCTAATCCTGTACCTAAAGTAAGCCCAATGGCTTTTGTATATCCTTGTGCCGATCCGGCCAACCATTCGCCTCTTAAAAATGCTGCGGCATCGTTCACAAATCGGATTCTTTCAGTTGATACCTCCAAAGTATCAGCCAACAATGCTTTCACATTCTTACCATATAATGCTTCATATTTGGCGTTCCCTTTCATCCAAGAAACACCGTTTTCATAATCAAAGGGACCCGGCATGGCAATACCAATTTGCAAATGCTGCTGATTGAACCCGAGGATTGTTTTTTTAATTATTTTAACCCAGTCGTTAATAATTTCATGTACACTACCGCTCGAGTTTACAGCACCTCTTTGTCTTGTTTTTTCTATCGTCCGATTTAAAGAAACATCCAACACTGCTGATGTTAGATGACTTCCCCCTATATCTACCCCAACTAAAACATTGTTCATACTTTATTTTTTGAACTTCGCTTATATAATTAACAAAAACCATCTATCAATTTATTTTATTGCATATTGATGTATGGTTATTCTTATTCTAGAATCATATTTTGTGAGTAAGTATTCGCACCGCTAATTACTTGTAATTGATAATGACCTTTTGCTACAGTTGGTAATTGCAATTGGTAATTTTCAACATCACTTACAACCGTATAGTTTTTAGAGAATGCGACTCTACCGGTAGCAGTTTCAATTACACGCACTTGAGCATTACCATTGATTTTTGTAAAAGAAAGATTAACTGTATTGCCTTTAACCAATGTTGGATATACTTTAATGCCGCCGTTTACCACATTAACAGTGTAAGCTAAAGCAGCAGAATAAACTGTTTTACCATTGGTTGTTACAATCTTAATTCTATAAACCGCAGTACCACTGTTGTTGGTATCTGTAATTTGATAAGAAGCCTGACCATTTTGAGCAACTTGTTTTACAGCTCGGAAAGCACCATTACTTACAGATTTTTCAACAACATAATAAGCTACCATTGATTGGTTAGCTACATTCCATTTAATTACAGGTTGATTGTTTATTGCATTAATACCCACTTTTTCGATAATTACCGGTAAAGGTTGTGAAGCCTGAGCAACACCTAAGAATACCAATGTATCAGAGATGCTGAATGAACTAGCAGTATTGGCATTGTTATCGCCAAATATAGAAGCAACACCCCAAACGTTGTTTACATTGCTAGCAACACCAATGTTAGATAATGCTGCAAAATCGGTTGGCTCCATTGCATTTATCCAACCCACAGCAGCTGTATACGAACCAACGCCTGCATTATTTTTAACTCTCCAGAAATTGTTGAGCGATTTAGCTGAATCGGCTGCATTTAAACGCAATCCAAGAGGAAACCCTGTAGCAGTTGATCTGAAAAGTGTAGTAACCTGAATATCGTTGGCACCACCAGCAGTATTAACGGTAATTGGGGAATACCCTGTTACAGAACCGACAGGAAAAGTGTAACCACTACTGATATTTTTAACGCGCAAAGTTCCATAGCGAGAGTTTGTTCCATTTGCCAATAAATTAACATATAAAGATGATCCTGATTGAACGATAGGCTTTCCTGAGGCAATTGTAAGTGTATCGCCTTGAGCAACAGTTAGCGTGTCGCTCATTAAAGTAAGTGTTCCATTAATGGTTACATTACCGTTTGCAGTACCATTTGCTAACACAGATGTAGCTTGAATGCCACCTGACCCGTATATCACTAAATTTCCATAGTTCAACGGAGCAACGAATATAGATTGTGCCGCACCATTAGCTCCTATAGCAGAATCTAGAATAGTAGAAGTAGAAGCTAAAAAAACTAGGCTACGAATATCGGCGCCTTTTTTAAACAAGAACGTTGGTTGATTGGTTTGTGCAGAATCGTAAGCAGCAGCCAAACCGTTACGACGGTTATTAATAGATATGGTGCCTGCCACATTAACGGATGGATTATCTCCTGTCATATAAATACTACTACCTTGAGAATACAAAACAGCATTGGCTACAACTTCAATTTTACCCGAAACACGAGTGGTTCCACGCAATAATACACTTGCAGCAGCAGTATCATCTCCTATTTGCAAGTTACTAAATAGCATAGGGTAGTTTGCATTTGCGTTGAGTTGGATAGGAGCACCTGATGATAAACTACCTTTCACTACTAGCTTTCCGCTACCTGTAATAGTTCCAGTAAATGGCCAAAAGCTAATTGCAGAGTCTATACCAATAATATTGCTAACAGGGTAAGATATCGTTACCTTATTATTAGCTACATCTATATCTGTAACTTGACTACCTGAAAAAATATTTCTACCAGATAAAAATTGGCCAACACTTAAACCAGTAACATTAGCTAATGAAAGTATTTTTTTTCCTCTTGATGTTGAATCTACCGTTTTAATAATATTCGCTACTGGGGCTGGAGTTACAACAATCGTTCCATTTACAATGAGTGTATTACCTCCGTCATCCAAGTTTCCTGCAAGTTGAATTGCATTGCCAGTCGTATTGCCTTGATATGAAATTTTTATACTATTAGCCAAACCTACTAGATTTACAGAAATTCCAGGTAAAATTCTTAACCCGGCTACCTCAATATCTAAACCTGTTACATTTACTGAGTAATTTGGGCCTAAGGCTGTGGTGTCAAAAATAGCCTGATCTACTCGTGCGGGTAATCTCGTAGCCGCTGGACCCGTTTTACTAATACTACTCCAATTGGCAGGTACATTCCAAGCTCCGCTTGCACCACCTATCCAGTAAAAATTGGCAGCTCCTGCAAACAAGCTTATAATCAAAAAAGCAAGTAAAAATGTAATTTTTTTCATCATTCTTTTATTTTTATTAAATTAATTAAACATAAGAAAGCAGGTAATTTTTATCTTAAAGTAACCTATTTTCAGACAATTTATTTTTCATATATCCTATACCCCCTACAAGCAATAGCAAACTCATTCCTCCATCAAGCGGCACCACAGGTCCATCGCCAAACGAACCATTGCCATCGCCGCCCGTTTGCCCACCGGGATCTTCAAATACAGCAGGCGTTTGTGCTTCGACAACACATATACTCATTAAAAAACAAACGGAAAATAATAGCCGCTTAAATAGGTGGCTTTTGCTCTTTATTCCTGCTTCAATTGTGGCTTTCATTGTATTTCTTATTTTATAAATCA
>JAIXOS010000269.1 GCA_027486695.1 Chitinophagaceae bacterium
TATAAGGTAGGGCGACCATCATCGTTGGTCAGTGGCAGGTCTGTAACATCGGCGTTGTGGGCAAAATGAATATCCGATAAAAAAGTGGCTTGTACCGATGGGTCTCCGAGTATTTCTTTAATTTTTGGTAAATCGGCTGCCGAATTAATGCCAAAATAATCCATGAACGACTTAGATGTATTGTAAATAAGTGGATGCCCGGGCATATTTTCATTGCGCCCTGAAATAACAATTAATTCTTTTTCCAATAGTTTTTGAACACTGTAATCACTATTGACCCCTCTAATCGATTCTATTTCGCCTTTGGTTATTGGCTGTTTGTAAGCAATAATTGCTAAAGTTTCAAGTGCGGCATTTGACAGTTTTTTCAAAAACTTATCGCCGTTTAGTTGGCTAATAGTTTTGTAGTAGGAGGGCTTTGTTAAAAATTGAAACCCACCGCCACTTTCTTTAATGTAAAAGGGATAAAATTCAGCATTGTATTTTTCCACTATACCTTCTATGGAATGTTCCACTTGTTCTGTACCAATACGTTGTTCCATGAACCCAAAAGCATTGTTAATGAGTTCTACTATTTCCGGGGTAGTTAAAGGTTTTTCGCTAGCAAAAATAAGCGCTTCTATGTGTGGAATGATTTCTGAAAGTTCCATTATAAACAAATTGGCGGATGAAAATTAGCAAACTATATGTTTACCGTTTTCTCATCCGCCCATTAATATGTCAAATAATTAGCCTTGCAAAGCCGCTGCACCGCTTACAATTTCCGTAAGTTCGGTAGTAATAGCTGCTTGACGAGCCCTATTGTAACTAAGCTTCAAGGTTTTCAATAATTCGTTTGCGTTTTCGCTTGCTTTATCCATAGCAGTCATTCGAGCACCATGTTCGCTTGCGTTGCCATCTAACACTGCTTTATAAAGCTGCGTATTCAAGATTTTCGGCATCAATTCTGCAATCAAGATTTCTTTAGCTGGTTCAAAAATGAAGTCCGCTTTCTTAGAACCAGTTGGCGCAGCAATTTTAGGAATAGGCAAAAATTGTTCCGCAACAAAACGTTGGGTAGCTGCATTTTTAAATTCGCTGTAGATGATTTCCACTGCATCAAATTCTTTGTTTTCAAATGCTTTTGTTGCAGCTTGTGCGGCAGCTTGTACATTTTCAAAAGAAAGATTTAGATAAATATCTTTATAAGTGGCATCTGCATTATAACCGGCTTTAACAAACGCTTCGTAACCTTTTTTACCAATATTCCAAATAGCTACGTTACCTTTTGATTGTTGTGCTGCATATTTTTCGGCAATGGTAGATTTGGCTAGCTTAATTACATTGGCATTGTAAGCACCACACAAACCTCTATCGCTTGTAACCACAATCAACAATACCTTTTCTATAGCCCTTTCTTCAGCCAATTGTATGCTTGCGCCTCCGTCAATATTGCTGATGATATTACTCAATAATTCTTGTAGTTTTTGTGCATAAGGTCGCATTTGGGTAATGGCATCTTGCGCTCTGCGTAATTTAGCAGCACTTACCATTTTCATTGCTTTGGTAATTTGCTGCGTACTCTGCACACTTTTGATACGAATGCGAACTTCTTTTAACTGACCTGCCATGTTTTGTTAAATTTCGGATGAATGAGTGTCTGATAGTTGGATATACATCAAAAATGGAATATTTTTCAATGTATGCCTTTTCGAGGCGCAAAAGTAATAGAAAACCTCCTTAAATGTGCTACTTTTTACCAACAGACGGTAATAAGTTTGATTTACAGCGTATAAATAAGCGTTTATTTGGTAATAGCAAATTTTTAACAATCGCGCATGGGCGCTTGGCAAGTTTTTGGCATCGTTAAAAGCAAATGTATTGTTATGAAAAAGTTAGTTATTGTATGTGTACTCGGCTTATCTATTGGACAATTAAAAGCGCAACATGGCCGTTGGATTAGGCATGCGCATACTTACCCGCAAGCCCCAAGAGTAGTGGTTGTAACACCTCCTCCGCATGCATTTTGTGGTGCCGGCTATTATACTACCTACGCTGTTCCTCGTCCATTAATTAATGTAGTCATTGGAGGGGGCAATAACAATTGTGCTCCAAGAGGCCATTTTCAACAAGCGCCTACAACTGTTAAAGAGTGGGTGGAAGCGCATTGGGAAAATACGAGCAATGGACGGGTATGGGTAGAGGGCCATTTTGTGATAAGAGAAGTGCAATAAACTACCAACACATGCATTTGAACTAAAGGCTGTCTCAATCTAGTTGAGATGGCCTTTTTTAATGAACCATCAATGCAGCAATAACTACCTTCTTTGATAGCATTAACTTGTCATAAAAAAATGAATTAAGTAGCCATATTGTCAAAATTAAAAGCAGGTTGCTAAGCTGCAACCAAAATAGTTACATTTGCCTGCCAAGTAAAATGCCAATTTGGCGAAAATCAAAAACTTGCATTTTATTTGTTTATTTATCGACCATTCATTACAAGACAAACAGCAAAATAATATGTTGAAATTTTTAAGTAAACTTTTAGGCGGTAACAAAAGCGAGAAAGACGTAGCTCAAATTAAGCCGATTATAGAAAAAATAAATACTTTTTTCCAACAATACGAACAGCTTTCAAATGACGAATTGCGCTACAAAACGCAAGAATTCAAACAACGCATCCAAACACACTTGTCCACTATTGATGCACAAATAGCACAAAAAGTGGCTGAAGCAGATGCACTACCCACCACTCAAATACACGAAAAAGATGCTATTTATCAAGAAGTTGATAAATTAAAAAAAGAACGTAACAAGCAAATTGAAGAGGTATTGGCCAATATTCAACCCGAAGCATTTGCTGTAGTGAAAGAAACAGCTCGTCGCTTTACCAACAATACTTCGCTAGAATCAAAAGCTACCGATTTAGATAGGGAACTCAGTGTACGAAAAAACTACATCAAAATTGATGGTGATAAAGCTATTTACCAAAACTCATGGACAGCCGCAGGTGGTAAAATAACTTGGAACATGGTACATTACAATGTTCAGTTAATTGGCGGTAGCGTGCTACATAGCGGAAAAATAGCCGAAATGGGTACAGGTGAAGGTAAAACATTGGTATCTACCTTACCGGCCTATCTGAATGCCTTAGCAGGAGAGGGGGTACACATTGTAACGGTTAATGACTACTTGGCAAAACGTGATAGCGAATGGAACGGAACAATTTTTGAATGGCTTGGTTTAACGGTAGATTGTATTGACAAACATGAACCCAATAGCGAAAGCAGACGAAAAGCCTATTTGGCAGATATTACTTATGGCACCAATAATGAATTTGGATTTGATTATTTGCGCGATAATATGGTGCACAATCCCGACGAAATGGTGCAACGAAAACACCATTTTGCAATGGTTGATGAGGTAGATAGCGTTTTGATAGACGATGCAAGAACACCCTTGATTATTTCCGGCCCTATTGGCAGGCAAGACAATATTGAACAGTTTTTTGAACTGAAACCACGAATCGAAAAATTAGTTGATGCTCAAAAAAGAGCTACCAATCAATATTTAAACGAAGCCAAAAAGAAAATTGCCGAAGGCAACGACGATCCTAAAGATGGTGGTCTAGCATTATTTAGAGCACATAGAGGCTTGCCTAAAAACAGCGCTTTAATTAAATTTTTAAGTGAACCCGGGGTTCGTTTAAAATTGCAAAAAGCGGAAAACTACTATTTGGCCGACCAATCAAAAGAAATGCCAATAGCCGATGAGGGACTTTACTTTTATATTGATGAAAAAAACAACAGCGTAGAACTGACCGATAAAGGCATTCAGCTCATTACGGGTGCAGGTGAAGATCCTAACTTTTTTGTACTCCCCGATATTAGCATCTCTCTCAATCAAATTGAAAAAAGCACCGCTACCACCGACGAAAAATTGCAACAAAAAGAAGCAATTATCAACGATTATTCAGTAAAAGCCGATCGTATACACACGGTTCAGCAATTGCTTAAAGCCTATACACTTTTTGATAAAGATGTTGAATATGTTGTGATGGACGGTGGCGTAAAAATTGTAGATGAGCAAACGGGGCGTATTTTAGATGGACGACGATACAGCGACGGGTTGCACCAAGCTATAGAAGCCAAGGAAAATGTAAAAATCGAAGCAACTACACAAACTTACGCAACCGTAACCTTGCAGAATTATTTCCGGATGTACCACAAATTGGCTGGTATGACCGGAACCGCCGAAACAGAAGCTGCTGAATTTTGGGACATCTACAAATTAGATGTTGTATCCATTCCTACAAATATACCGGTAATTAGAAAAGACGAACAAGATTTGGTGTATAAAACCAAACGCGAAAAATTTGGAGCCGTTATTGAAGAAATTATCCGACTACAAAAGGAAGGTCGTCCTGTATTAGTGGGTACCACTTCAGTTGAAGTAAGTGAGTTACTAAGCCGTATGTTGCGTCAAAAGCAAGTAATTCACAATGTATTAAATGCCAAGCAACACGCTAGAGAAGCGCAAGTGGTGGCCGAAGCCGGTCTGCCGGGTGCTATAACGATAGCAACAAATATGGCAGGAAGGGGTACCGATATTAAACTAGGTGCTGGTGTAAAAGAAGCTGGTGGATTGGCCATTTTAGGTACCGAAAGACATGAAAGCCGCCGTGTTGACAGGCAGTTACGTGGTAGGGCAGGTCGTCAAGGAGATCCGGGAAGTACACAGTTTTTTGTGAGTTTGGAAGACGACTTAATGCGCATGTTTGGTAGCGAACGGATCGCTAAAGTGATGGACTTTGCCGGTTATAAAGAAGGGGAAGTTATACAACATAGCATGATTACCAAAAGTATTGAACGTGCTCAACGAAAAGTGGAAGAAAATAATTTTGGCATACGTAAGCGTTTGTTGGAATATGACGACGTAATGAATAAGCAACGTACCGTTATTTATACTAAAAGGAGTCATGCTCTTTTTGGAGAGCGTTTAGCGTTAGATTTGGACAATGCTTTTTATTCTGTAGCAGATAGTATTGTTGCATCATTCAAGGAACAAAACGATTTGGACGGCTTAAAACTTTCTGTAATTGTACAGTTTGGTATAGAAACAGCTATCACTGCCGATGAATTAAACAGATTATCACAAAATGTGTTGGCCGAAAAGCTTTATAACGAAGCTATTTTGCACTATCAAAAGCGCAAAGATGAAATGGCACAGCAATGTGTTCCTGTGTTTAAAAACATTCGCGAGGAACAAGGAAGTCATATAGAAAATATTATTGTACCTTTTGCCGATGGCAAGCGAGGTTTACAAGTATTGGCCAATTTAGACAAAACGCTTCAGAGCAACGGTTTAGAACTTGTAAACGCACTAGAAAGAACCGTTACTTTGTCATTAATTGATGAAGCCTGGAAAGAACACCTACGTTCAATGGACGATTTGAAACAGAGCGTTCAAACTGCAACGTATGAGCAAAAAGACCCATTGGTTATTTATAAAGTGGAAGCGTTTAATTTGTTCAAAAACATGGACGGTGAGGTAAATAAAAATATCGTAGAGTTTTTATCTCACGCAAATATTCCATTGCAAAACGCCGAACAAGTTAAAGAAGGACATCAACAGAAAACAGATTTAAGTAAATTACAAACCCAAAAGGAGGCACTTGATGGTGCCGATCAGCCCGATGATTATTACGACCCTACACCCGTAAAACAAGAGCCCGTAAAAGTGGGACCTAAAATTGGTAGAAATGATGCTTGTCCTTGCGGAAGCGGTAAAAAATTTAAATCTTGTCATGGAAGAGAAGTATAGTCTTTCTTTAAAAATGCTCACAATACATACATTTTGAAGTAAAACAAATACATTTATACTCAACAAGAATAAAGTCATTTAAGTTATGAAAGTTAATAAATATATCGATCATACCATTTTAAAGCCAACAACTCTTATCAGCGACATAGAACAACTGTGTATTGAAGCAAAAGAAAATCAATTTGCGGCTGTTTGTGTGCCTCCGAACTTTGTAAAAAGAGCAAAGGAATTTACGCACGGCAGTAAAGTCAATGTGGCAACCGTTATTGGATTTCCTTTCGGTTACTCTGCAATTGAAGCTAAAATTGCGGAAATTTTATTGGCAATTGTTGATGGTGCAGACGAATTAGATGTGGTTATCAATATTTCGGCTATCAAAAACAACGATTGGGAATATTTAGGCAACGAAATCAACCACATTATGCCCATTATCAGGCAAAAAAATAAAGTGATTAAAATCATTATTGAAAGCGGTATTCTTACAAACGAAGAAATTATTAAATGTTGTGAATTATATGGCGTTGCCGGAATTGATTATCTTAAAACTTCAACCGGATACGCAGAAAAGGGCGCTTCGTTAGAAGCTGTTCAATTGTTTAGAAAGCATTTACCCGCCAATGTACAAATAAAAGCATCAGGCGGCATTCGCGACTACGCTTTTGCAAAGCAATTAATTGACGCCGGTGCAACCCGTATTGGCTGTAGTGCGGGCGTGGCAATTGTGAAAGGAGCCGTTGCCGACCCTAATAGTAATTATTAACAGTTATTGCATGAATTTTGCCCTAACTTATGTAGGTTTGCAGCCTACATAAGTTTTACAATGTAAAATCATGAAGTATTTATTCTTTTTTTTCATTATCGCATTTTCCAAATTACATGCTGCCGCTATCACAGATACAATTGTGGTTGATAAAGACCCTCGTTTAGACGTTTTAACAGCCAAGCAGGCTATGATTAATAAACGATCTGCGCAACTTACAAGTGCAGGTTTGTACAAAGGTTATCGATTGCAGGTAACAAGTACCGTAAACAGAGAGGAGGCCTTTAAAGCAAAAACAGCTTTACTTAACCGCTTCCCCGAACAAAAAACCTACCTAATTTTTCAATCTCCGTATTTCAAAGTGCGTATTGGCAATTTCTTGAAAAGAGAAGAAGCCGATAAATTTCGAAAGCAGTTAACCAAACAATTGCCGCAAGCTGCATATATTGTAGAAGACACAATCGAATACATGCCACAAGAAGAAGAATTACAGAATTAATTTATTTTTTATGCTACAACAATCCATCAAGGATTTAGCCGCAGCTTACGCAAGTGAATTTGTAGCCGTTAGAGCACATTTGCACGCCCATCCGGAACTAAGCTATCAAGAATTTCAAACATCCGCTTTTATTCAACAAAAACTTACCGAAATTGGTATTACATTTCAGGTAATTGCCACTACTGGAGTTGTAGCTTTGATCCAAGGCATAGAACCATCGGAAAGAGTTATTGCCCTGCGTGCAGATATGGACGCATTGCCAATTACAGAAGAGAATGAGGTTCCTTACAAAAGCCAACAAGTGGGTGTTATGCATGCCTGCGGTCACGACGTTCACACGACTATTTTACTAGGTGCTGCCAAAATTTTATTTCAAACAAAACATTTTTGGAAGGGCACCATCAAATTGTTGTTCCAACCCGGAGAAGAAAAAAACCCCGGCGGCGCAAGCTATATGATTAGGGACGGGGCCTTAACCAATCCCAAGCCATTGGGTATTGTGGGTTTACATGTACACCCCGGTTTAGATTTTGGAAAACTCAGCTTTAGAAAAGGAAGGGTAATGGCGAGTGCCGATGAAATATACATTACCATTCGTAGCAAAGGAGGACATGCGGCTGCACCACATTTAACGGTAGATACCATTTTGGTAGCTTCGCAACTGATTGTGAGCCTGCAACAAATCATTAGCCGCAACAACAATCCTCTTTCACCATCAGTATTGTCTATTTGTTCAATACAAGGTGGCCACACTACCAATGTTATCCCTAGCGAAGTAAAACTAATGGGAACATTTAGAGCTATGGACGAAACATGGCGCTTTAAAGCACATGAACTTATCAAAAAACAAGCGATTGGTTTGGTAGAGGCAATGGGAGCGGAAATTGTAATACACATAGATGTTGGCTATCCTACAGTTGATAATGACCCTGCTTTTACAGAAGCAGCTTGGCAGCAAGCAAACGCTTACTTAGGTGCCGAAAACGTTTCGGAAACAGAAGTACGCATGGGCGCCGAAGACTTTGGTTATTATACACAAGTTATTCCGGGTTGTTTTTATCGTTTAGGTGTTCGCAATGAGCAAAAAGGGATTGTACACAATGTACATACACCTAAGTTTGATATAGATGATCGAGCAATTGAATTAGGCATGGGCGTGATGGCTTGGTTGGGCGCAAGTGTATTAGAAAGCACATAAAA
>JAIXOS010000118.1 GCA_027486695.1 Chitinophagaceae bacterium
CACTGCGGCAAATGATGGTTTTTTGTACCACGACGAGTCGTGGGATAATTACCAACTGAGGGATGCCGCCAATTTAAGTATAAAAATAAATTGGACAGGGGCTACGGTGGTTGTATACTCAACGCCTTACAGTATAGATATTTGTTCTATTGCCCGTCACCTTAACGATACCTTCACTTTAGCACAGCCTACTTTTTACAATATGTACAGTGGTTATGGCTATTTTATCCAAAATCATTTGTCTACCCTCGATGCACAAGGGGAGTGGTATGCCGATACCGTACAGAAAAAAATATACTATTATAGTACTCAGCAGCCTTCTAACATACTGATACAGGCATCTGCTTTCAATCATGCCATCAAGTGTAACGATAAAATAAGCGACGTAGTCATCAACAACTTGTATTTCAAAAATACTGATAGCTCGGCTATTGCTTTTAAAAGTGCCAACCGCATCACCATAAGCAATTGCCAATTTTACAATTGCCTCAATGGAATCAGAGGCGAACTGAGTACAGAAATTGGGGTGCAAAACTGCTTTTTCAATTACCTGCACAACAATGCTATTTGGATGGCTAACTTAAATAGTAATATTACCGTCACTAACAATGTTATTACCAATCACGCATTAATATCGGGTTTGGGAGCCGGTGGTGGATCGGGCAACAACAATGCTATTTCGGTTTTGGGCACCAATTCTATTATTGCTAACAATACCATCAACAAATGTGGTTATATCGGAATACGCGTGGAAGGGTATAACGGACTGATAGCCGAAAACCGCATAAACGAATTTAATGTGCGTCAGTTTGATGGTGCGGCAATATACAGTTTTGGCACAACTTCTAGTGTAGCAGGACAGGGTAGACTGTATGGTGAAAATAAAATAGAAAAAAATAACATTAGCAATGGTGTTGGCTATCGAAAAGGAACAAGTTCAGGCGATGGTATTAACCGACAGCCGGGCATTTATATGGATTTTTATACCACGGGTAATGCCATTTCCAAAAATATTTTATACAATACCAATGGCATTTTGCTCAATAATGGTTCCAACAACCATCGGGTAATGGGTAACACGCTTTACAACGCCGATTCATTTAACCTTGCACATCCCGATATTGCGTGTATACACATCAACGAAGGCTCCTCAAATCATACTGTTGTGAGTAATACTTTATACAATATGTCACAAAAAATCAATTTAGATCCATATAGTGTTATTGTGCTCGACAGGCGAACGGGGCAAGGTCTTGACTCCCTGCTGCCTTTTGAAAATAGAAACCACAAAGTAGCCAAAAACCTATTTTTTTCTTCACAAAATATCAGGCACCTGCCTATAACGGCTAACTACGGATACATGAAATATCCTCATTTATTTGCAACGTTAGATTCCAATTATTATTGGCAACCATTTGCTTTAGATAGTTTTGTTGCCTCTGTAGTGGATAGTGGCTATACTAAAATCAAGGAAACGTCTTTTGGGGCTTATCAATGGCAGAAAAAAGTGGAACCCAATGCGCAATTTCAAGTGGCAGACTCCGCTTTCCCGTTTATTTATGGATTGGTAGTACGCAATATTTTTGCTACCAACACAACTTTTAATACCAATTTATCAGGGTGGTCTTTTGATGGCGAAAATGCATCTAATCCGGTTACTTGGGCTGCTTCGGGTGGCTTAGATGCAGGTTGTGCGCAGCTAAGTTTGGCCAATGCATCTGCCAACGGAAATTTGTTGTCTAGCGCAAGATTGTCTAGAACCATTGGTGCCGTAGCAGCGGGCGACGTATTTAGGCTTAAGTTTTCCATGATTGCCAACAGCAATACGGGCGAAATAAATATTTACACCATAGGTGCTAACAGCACTACCAAAACCTATACCACTAGTACCGTCCGAAAAAATTACGAAATACCTATTTGTTTTAGCAACGCGGCTAATACCAATACACTTTTTTTTAGTATTCATACCAAAGGGTTGAAAGTATTCCTAGACAATATAGTATTAGAAAAGGTGACTGTAAACCAAACGAGTCCAGATAGCGTTGTGCATTTTTTTGTTAACGAAAGCAGCCAAGTAAAGTCGTTTAACCTTGGTAAGGGCATTTACAAAGATTTTTTTGGTGCTACCTATGCCGATACGGTTCAGGTAGCACCTTACGCATCTACAATATTGCTGAAAACCGCTGCCATTCCATTGCCGTTTCAACTAATAGATTTTCGACTGCATACTCAAAACGACATACGCACCATTAATTGGATTACTGCTAGTGAGCTGAATGTAGCTAGTTATTGGTTAGAAACTAGTGTAGATGGTACTACTTTTCAGTCGATGCAGCAGGTACAGCCACAGTGGAAAAACTACAATGTGTATCAGCTACGTGAAACTAGTGCCATAAATGTGAAATATTATCGCTTAAAAATACAACATGATGATGGCAACATTACCTACAGTCGAGCCATTCGAGCAGTAGACACAACGCCGCATCTATCAATGCAGTTGTTAAATACAAATGGTCAATCAACGCAACCAATCAACCTGCTTATACAAAGCAATCGATCCGTTCGCGGACGCCTGGTAGGTTATGCCATCTCCGGACAGGAATTGTTTAGGCAAACATATCAAATACAAATGGGTATTAATTATTTGCAAATAGCGCAGTTCCATCGTGCGGCTACTTTCTTAGTGTTGACAACCGAGGATGGGCAAAGTGTTATTAAAAAAAATCTATAATATTTTAATGAATGAAATCAATTTTTATCGTTTTGTTTTCCTGTATTGGCATTGTCCATGCACAAATTAATTTAGAAGCAGCTACTCAACCCAACCCCACAACTATCGACTCATTGAGGCAGCAGTTTAGTGGCATATCGGGAAGTGGTAAACCAACAAAGGGAACTTTTTTTGGTGGACATGTTGGTTTTTGGAAAGAAGATTTGGATGTTACATTGCAAAACAAACAAAAATATGCCAATGGAAATTCAGTAACAGCGGGTTTGATTCCCAACATCAAACCTATTTGGGATGTAAACATGCGCGATGCCGTCATTATTGTAGGAGGCGATGGCAATTATTATTTAACTGGCAGTACCGGACGGAATATTTGGAAGTTGAATGATGGCGTAGAATTGTACAAATCGAAAGATTTAATTAAATGGGATTACTTGGGTTTGGTATGGAGTATTGAAAAAGACGGCGGATGGGAAAAAACCTGGCGTTTGCGTCATGGAATGCCGGTTCGGGCAGTTTGGGCACCAGAGTTACATTATATAAAGAAAAATTACTTCATTACATTGAGCATGCCGCCGGGTGGTATTTCGATACTTAAAAGCACTACGGGCAAGCCGGAGGGACCTTACGTTCACGCTACCAACCCCAACAAGCCACTACTCGGTGGTATTGGGCCAATTCCAGGTTCTTTCCTAATTGACCCAACACTCTTTGAGGATGAGGATGGGAAAGTATACTTTACCCAAGGGCCAGCCAATTTTATCGTTCGAATGAAGGATGATTTGAGTGACTTTGCCGAGGAACCGCATCCTATTCAAATTGTAGAGCCAGATACAGCCAAAAATCACCACATTAAAAGTTGTCAGGCCAATTACCAGAATAAAGATTTAGGCTTTGAAGGAGCTACCTTGTTTAAAAGAAATGGCATTTACTATTTAGGTTCCACCGACAAGTACGAAGACCGTTATTCGATGATGATGGCCACTTCCAAAAACATTTACGGGCCATACGAGGGCAGGTACGAAGCCGTACCCTGTAATGGAGGAACCAACTTTTTTAAGGCCAAAAATGGCGATTGGTTTACTTGCTTTTTTGGTGATGATGCCCAAGCACCTTGGCGCGAAAAACCTGGAATTATTAAAGTGGCATTTGATAAAGTGGGCAAAATAACTATTGCGAAAAAACAACCCGATTTCATATTGAATAAATAAGTGTTTTATGACAAGTAAGTGGTATAAAAGAGCGTTCTCAAAAATGATAGGCATGTTTGTGGTAATTCTTTACGGCAGCATAGTATCAGCACAGTGGCCATCGGCCGATAAAGTGTTGTGGTACCAACAACCTGCAATTGCTTTTGAAGAAGCCTTGGTTTTGGGGAATGGCACGCAGGGAGCTACCGTTTTTGGTGGCATTACCAACGAAAAAATTTACTTAAACGATGCCACTTTGTGGTCGGGTGAACCGGTAAACAGTAAAGATTATGTAGGCATTCACCAACACCTGCCTGCTGTGCGGGATGCATTGGCCAAAGAAGATTATAAAAATGCGCAAGAATTGGCCAAACAATTACAAGGTAAGTTCTGCCAATCGTACATGGCTTTGGGTACGTTGAACTTGCGTTTTTTCCACGATTCCGCAGCTACACAATATCACCGACAATTGGATTTACAAAATGCCATTGCCAACGTGTCCTATACCACTAATCAAATAAAGTATATCCGATCATATTTTGTATCCCAACCAGATAAAGTTTTGGTTATTCGCTTACAAGCCAATGCCAAGGGAAAACTGAATGCACAATTGTCCTTTAATAGCGTAATGAAATTTGCGTTTTCCAGCAATAAACAGGTTTTTTTTTTTAATTTGTATGCTCCCTATCAGCAAGATGCATCTGTGGGAGGCGTTCCGGGCAACATTTATTTTGATTCTAGCAGGGGCATACATTTTTCGGTACAGTTGAAAGCTACTACTGTAGATGGCGCTGCTATTGTTAGCGATTCTTTGCTTACCATTCGTGCCGCTACGGAGGCGGTGATTTATGTTTCTATGGCTACTAGTTTCAATGGGTTTGATAAAGATCCGGTATTACAGGGGCGTGCGTACAAAAGCATTGCAGCACAGCAGTTGCAGTTGGCATCGGCCAAGCATTATAATATGCTCAAGTCCGCACATGTTAAAGATTATCAACGATTTTTTAATCGAGTGCAATTGCATTTAGGTTACGATAGTGTAGCGCAATGGCCTACCGATGAGCGTTTGAAGCGGTATGCAAAAGGTGGAATAGACAAACCTTTGGAAGCCTTGTATTTTAACTTTGGACGTTATTTGTTAATCAGTAGTTCGCGCACACCCGGTGTGCCAGCCAATTTGCAGGGCATTTGGAATTACCATACACGCCCGGTTTGGTGTTCCAATTATACCACCAATATCAATGTGCAAGAAAATTATTGGCCTGCTGAAAGTACCAATTTATCAGAGTTACATCTGCCCTTACTCAATTTAATAGGCAATATTGCCATAACGGGCGCAGCAAACGCACGCAATTTTTACAATTGCTCCGGTTGGATGTGTGCACATAATTCTGACATATGGGCCATGAGCAATCCCATTGGCAATAAAAAAGGCAATACGCAATGGGCTAATTTTACAATGGGAGGGGCATGGTTGAGTACCCATATTTGGGAGCACTTTTCCTTTTCGCAAGATACTACTTACCTCAAAAAATACGGATACCCGCTACTTAAAGGTGCCGCTCAGTTTTGTTTGGATTTTTTAATTCCCGACAAAGATGGCCGTTTGATTACAGCTCCTGCAACTTCGCCGGAAAATCAATATATCAACAACAATGGGTTCAAAGGGGCAGTATTGTACGGCAGTACTGCCGATTTGGCCATTATACGTGAATGTTTTATTAAAACACTCAAGGCTGCCAAACTGCTTCAAATAGACGATGCTTTTGTGGCACAATTGGAATCGGCAATGGCAAAATTATATCCCTATAAAATTGGTAGTGCAGGTAATTTGCAAGAATGGTACTACGATTGGCGCGACGCAGATGTAAAACATAGGCATCAATCGCATTTAATTGGGTTGTTTCCTGGGCAGCACATCACTGTTTCGCAAACACCCGAATTAGCCGCTGCCTGCGAAAAAACGCTTGAGCAGAAAGGGGATGAAACTACCGGTTGGAGCAAAGGATGGCGCATTAATTTATGGGCGCGCTTGCAAAATGGTAATCGTGCGTATAAGTTATACAGAGAGTTGTTGAAGTATGTGGCGCCTGATGGCGAGAAAATCAATTATGCAGCAGGGGGCGGAACGTATCCCAATTTATTAGATGCCCATCCCCCTTTTCAGATTGATGGCAATTTTGGGGGTACAGCGGCGGTTGCCGAAATGTTGCTACAATCGAGTGAAGATGGTATCCAATTACTGCCTGCTTTACCTGCGGCATGGCCAAAAGGTAGTGTAAGTGGACTTAAAGCAAGGGGTGGATTTACGGTGTCTTGTATTTGGGAAAATGGCAAAGTGCTCAATTATTCAGTCATGTCGGCCAAACCTCGAAAGGTGTGGGTATCTGTAAATGGACAAAACAAGCAAATAATGTCGAAGAAACTGTAACTTATTTCAAGAAGGTAATGCATTTTTTGGGGATACGGTTAGCGTTAGGGATTGAAGCGATTACCCCACAGCCAGCCATCCCGTAGGGTGGGTGGCGAGGAGTAAAAGCGAAAAGCCCGACCCGAAGGGGAACGCCCAATAATCAATTGTTGTTGACTGCCAGTTGTTGGTAGTTTGGTAAAATGATATGAAGCGTATGAAAAAGTATGGAATAGTTTGGCTATATGCGTTAGGGTACTTGTTTGGAACGCAGTTGAAAGCGCAAACGGATCCTTTTGTTCCCTATTTGCAACACCAAGCGCCCAAACTAGTAAAAACCTTGGTGTTAAAAGATACCTTGGGCATTGCACTCAAGGAGGTGGTTTTTGCTTTAACCGATAGTACAGAAGTGTACGCAGTCATAGCTACGCCACATTCCAAAGGTAAGCATCCGGGTATGTTGGTATTGCATGGAGGGGGAGGTGCCGCGGAAAAGGACAAAGCGATAGCATGGGCACAGCGTGGTTATGTAGCCGTTGCGCCCGACTTGCCGGGAATTGCGGAACCAAAACGATTGGTACATACAAAAGGCAGGTGGAACAGCTTGGCCTACGGTGCTAAACGATATGTAGCAAAACCCGATGTACGGGCAAGCGTTATTTTTGATGCGGTAGCAAGTGCCTTGAAGTCATTGCAATTGCTTCGGTCACAACGGCAAGTAGA
>JAIXOS010000344.1 GCA_027486695.1 Chitinophagaceae bacterium
ATAGCACTCTTCAAAATAAACTTCCCCGCCCACGGTAGGTACTCCAAAACAGTTGCCATAATGCCCAATTCCGTGTACCACCCCTGCCAGTAAATGTTGTGTTTTTTTATCTTTCAAATTGCCAAAACGCAAACTATTGAGCGATGCGATAGGGCGAGCGCCCATTGTAAAAATATCGCGCTGAATGCCACCAACACCTGTAGCGGCTCCTTGAAATGGCTCTAAGGCACTTGGATGGTTGTGGCTTTCAATTTTGAAAACAACACCCACTCCATTGCCCATATCCATCAAACCCGCATTTTCTTCGCCGGCAGCCACTAATAATTTGCCCCCCTCACGAGGTAAGGTTTTGAGCCACTTGATAGAGTTTTTATAGCTGCAATGCTCACTCCACATAGCACTAAAGCTGCACAATTCTGTAAAATTGGGTATTCGCCCCAACTTAGATTTTATTAACTCAAATTCTTCCTCCGTTAATCGAAGTTGCTGTGCTGTTTTTGCTGTAATTTCCATTATTGGTATTGTATTCGTTCGTTGTGGGTAACTGAGCGGCAATGCATAGAATCTATATGCTACATTGACCACTCAAACAATTGGCGCGGCAAATGTAAGAAAGCCTTGATTAGTAAGAACGTAAAAAAATGCATTGTATAATTTGTGTGTGCAATTACAACAAATAACGCAGAAAAATATATTACTACTCAAATTCAATAGAAATAGGTGTAAAATAGCAATATCGACAATAAATGACAAGCTAAAACCCCACACCACCTGCCATGCCTTTACCTTGCATTAGTACATTCATAATCAACTACATAAAGGATGTTTATATTGAAAACGGAGTAACCCACAAGTATTAAAGAAAGTATTGCAAAAACAACAAAGCACCTCCATCCATTAAAAATAGATATATGTTGAATAAAATATTTTTTTGGGGGTTTTTTTTGAATATTGTAAAATTATTGTTGCATTTTCATTGAAAAATGCGTTTATTTGTACAGCTAAATCTTAAAAATATGTCATTACGTTTTCAAGCAATTAACAATCTGTCGAGCGAACCCAACGAGGTTGCTCAGGCCAGTACTACCAAAATCACCGGTATATTTGGCGAAAATGTTTTTACACTTGCTACTGCCCGTCAGTATTTAACCGACGAAGCTTATAAAAGCCTTGCAGCAAGCATTAAAGGTGGTAAAAAAATTGACCGTTCTTCAGCAAACGCTATTTCTAATGGTATCAGGGCTTGGGCCGAAAGCAAAGGCGTTACCCACTATACGCACTGGTTTCAACCATTAACCGGCACTACGGCCGAAAAACACGATAGCTTCTTTACATTGAAAAGTGATGGCACCGCTATTGAAGAATTTGATGGAAGTGCTTTGATTCAGCAAGAACCAGATGCGTCTTCTTTTCCAAATGGTGGTTTGCGCGCAACTTTTGAAGCTAGAGGTTATACCGCTTGGGATCCATCTTCTCCTGCCTTTATCATGGAAATTGGACAAGGCAAAACTTTGTGCATTCCTACCATATTCATTTCTTACACAGGCGAAAGCTTAGACTACAAAGCACCTTTGTTAAAAGCATTAGAAGCTTTGAATAATGCCGCTGTAGACGTTGCCCATTATTTTGATAAGAATGTAACTAAGGTAACTGCTACTTTGGGTTGGGAACAAGAATATTTTGTTATTGACGAAGCATTAGCAAATGCACGTCCTGACCTTGTACAATCCGGCCGTACCGTATTTGGTGCTGCACCTGCAAAAGGACAACAGTTGGAAGATCATTATTTTGGTTCTATTCCTGAAAGAACTTACGCTTTCATGCGTGATTTTGAAACAGAATGTTACAAATTAGGTATTCCGCTTCGTACACGTCACAACGAGGTTGCTCCTGCTCAATTTGAGTGTGCGCCTATTTTTGAAGAAGTAAGCGTAGCCGTAGACCACAACTCTTTGTTGATGGATATTATGGATCGCGTTGCCCGCCGTCACAAATTGCGCGTATTGGTTCACGAAAAACCTTTTGCCGGCATCAATGGTAACGGTAAACACAATAACTGGAGTTTGGCTACCGATACTGGTGTTAACTTGTTAAGCCCTGGTAAAACACCAAAAACCAACTTGATGTTCTTGACTTTCTTTGTTAATACCATCAAAGCGGTACATGACTATGCTGATTTGTTAAGAGCTTCAATCGCTTCTGCTTCTAACGACCACCGCTTAGGTGCTAATGAAGCCCCTCCTGCTATCATTTCTGTATTCTTGGGTCAATATTTGGCTAAAGTATTGGATGAAATAGAAACTAGAGTTGGTGGTAAATTTGATGAGCAAGACGAAGCGATCCTTAAATTGGATATCCACCGTTCTATCCCTGAATTGTTATTGGATAACACCGACAGAAACAGAACTTCTCCTTTTGCCTTTACCGGTAATAAATTTGAGTTCCGTGCGGTAGGTTCTTCTGCTAACTGCGCTAGCCCAATGACTGTATTAAATGTTATTGTTGCTGAAACATTGAAAACATTTAAGAAAGACGTTGACAGCTTGATTGAAAGTGGCGAGAAGAAAGAAATTGCCATCATGCATACACTTCAAAAATACATTGTAGAAAGCAAAAAAGTATTGTTTGAAGGCGATGGCTATAGCCAAGAATGGCATCAAGAAGCGGCTCGTCGTGGCTTGCAAAATGTGCCTACTACCCCACTTGCTTTAGATGCAATGGTTACCGATAAATCTAAGGCTTTGTACGCTGCTAACAATGTATACACCCATTCAGAATTAGAAGCTAGGCACGAAATTGAACTTGAAAAATACATCAAGAAAGTTCAGATTGAAGCGCGTATTATGGGCGATTTGGCATTGAACCACATCATTCCGGTGGCTGTTAAATACCAAAACGATTTATTGGCTAACATCAATGGCTTAAAAGCTGCAGGATTGCCTGAAAGTGCTTATGCTAGTCAATTGGCCATTCTTACCCAAGTAAGCAGCCACATTCAAGTGGTATATACCAAAATCTACGAAATGGTAGAGGAAAGAAAACAAGTGAACAACTTGAGCGATACCCGCGAAAAAGCGATTGCTTATTGCAGCCGCATTAAGGAAACTTTCTTCGACGAAATTCGCTACCACGTAGACAAACTAGAAGGTTTAGTAGACGACGATTTGTGGACTTTACCTAAATACCGCGAAATGTTGTTCTTAAGATAAGCTTATCCAATATTTTAGGATACTTAATTTAGCTATAAAAGCCCCGTTTGATTCATTTCAAACGGGGCTTTTGCATATATTGCTTAAATCCAATTATGGAACTTACACCCACTCTCGGTTAACTAGCAACGTGTAACAATCTATCCGAGCATAGCTAATTACCGTTATTCAAATAACGCGCTGCGGCCTACCCCTATCGCATTCATACAACAAAAAAGTGGAACAAATTGCTTTGCCCCACTTGCAGTCAAATTATCAACCAATGTATTTTTGGAGTTCTATTCAATTTCCCACACTTCTTTGCCTCTAAGCAATTTATCTAAATTACCCTTTCCTTTAGCAGCAATTGCATTGTCAATTTGGGCCGCCATAATATCTTCGTAGCAAGCACGATTTGCTTCGTAAAAAACACCAAACGGACGAGGAAAATGTCCTTCTACCCTAGGATCGTCGAACATTCTAACCAATATCTGTGCTTTATAAAAATCATTTTCATCGTGTATCCACAAATCATCGGCACTAACGCTATCATTCATTTCTACAACCACCGGTTTAAATCCATCTAGTTTAATGCCTTTGCTGTTATTGGCTCCGAACAAAAGCGGTTTACCCTGTTCCAAAAACACTACTTCGTTTGCCTTAGAACCTTTCTCGGTAAATACTTCAAAAGCGCCATCATTAAAGATATTACAGTTTTGATAAATTTCTAAAAATGATGCCCCTTTGTGTTGGTGACTGCGCAAAAGCATGCTTTGCAAATGTTTTGGGTCTCTATCCATGCTTCGTGCAATAAATGTAGCATCTGCACCCATTGCTAAGGCTAACGGGTTGAAAGGATGGTCGATACTACCTACCGGTGTACTCTTGGTAATTTTATTGATTTCGGAAGTAGGAGAATACTGCCCTTTTGTAAGACCATAAATTTGGTTGTTGAACAACATGATGTTCACGTCAAAATTGCGTCGCAGCAAATGTATAGTGTGGTTACCGCCTATGCTTAATCCATCGCCATCGCCTGTAACAATCCATACACTCAGTTCGGGGCGGCTAGCTTTAAGTCCGCTTGCTACAGCGGTAGCCCTTCCGTGAATGCTATGCATACCATAGGTATTCATGTAGTACGGAAAACGGCTGCTACATCCAATACCACTAATAATTACAATGTCTTCTTTAGGTACGCCAATAGTGGGCATAATTTTTTGCACTTGCGCTAATATGCTATAGTCGCCGCATCCCGGACACCAACGCACTTCCTGATCGGTTGCAAAATCTTTGGCAGTTAAAGTGGGCTGTGTAGCGGTTTTAAGTGTTTCTGTCATTCCAATAAAATTATAATAAGTACCCTGCAAGGCTTGCAGGAGTGCAAAATTCGCTATTTATCGTTAATAATCCATAAACATTTACATTTTGCTATTGCAATTTCGAAAAAATTAAGACTCTTTTCTTTTTACTATCAAAAACCAATCGTTTTCGAGAGATAAATACCCATAATCGTAACAAAAAAAGTACACGTTTCCTTTTTTGTTGGTGTATTGGTGTGTGTGGTATTTAAATACATAACCTGCTGCAAGCAACTGTTGTTTGGTGCATTTTCCCATTTCCTCAGTTGTAGGTAATAAATCTTGTAATATCCGACGATTTTTAAGCAATGCATTGTTGATGTTGCGTATGTAATTGTTATCAGGTGCTTTCAGTTGGTTGTTGTAGCTATTTCTACAGCCATCGTCACAAAATTTTTTATCGGCGCGGCCGCGAATATTTTTTTGGCAAAACAAACAGGTTTTTATTTCATTATTGATGGGCATACTTCGCTCTTTTCAAGATTGAAAGATACTTATTTATCAATTATGTACAACCGTTTACAAACGATTATAATCGTCTACAAATGATTAGATACCGATTAATCGTTACATCAACTATCACCTTTGTATCGTTGAAGCCACGGGCCCGGCAACAATTGAAATAACAAAATGTATCACCCGTGTTTGGCTTATCAATACCAAGCCGTGCACACAATTAAAAAAATCATGTACGCTTTAAAAAACAAAGTGCAATTAATTGGCCATTTAGGCAATGTTCCTGAAATCAAGCAACTATCTGACAATAAAAAGATGGCGCGATTTAGTATTGCCACGAGTGAATCATACAGAAATGCCAAGGGCGAAAAAATTACCGAAACACAATGGCACAGCCTTGTAGCTTGGGGTAAGGTTGCGGAAATAGCCGAAAAATACTTACAAAAAGGGAGTGAAGTAGCTATTGAGGGCAAATTGGTGAATAAAAACTACACAGATAAAGAAGGCATTAAGCGATACTCAATTGAAATACAAGTAAATGAATTATTGCTTTTAGGCAGCAAACAAAAAGCATAAACGTGCCCCTTATTCTGCCAGCCTGTTGCTTTGTTTATTGCAGCAGGCTGCAGTAATATGGTGCTTATCGCAAGCAAAAGGAAACGAAAGCATGTTCACTTTCTATCAATTATGCAACCAACTTGCTACAAATGCCAGTTGTTCGGTAATTTAGCATTATTATAGCTTATGACCCAAACAGACACTTCCAATACCAATTTTCAATTGGCGGCTAATTTTATCCAACACACCAATCAATCGGTTTTTTTAACGGGCAAAGCAGGCACTGGTAAAACTACTTTTTTAAAATACATCCGCAACCATTGCCTTCAACAAATAGCCGTTGTAGCACCTACAGGAGTTGCAGCCATCAATGCGGGGGGCGTAACCATTCATTCTTTTTTTCAATTACCATTTGGCCCCTTTCTGCCTGAAAACATTGGCCTTTTTGGTAATCAAGACTACTTTAACCCGCGCCATAGCCTTTTGGGTAAGATGCGCATGAACAACAACCAACGAAAGGTATTGCAGCAATTAGAACTGCTAGTAATTGATGAAATAAGCATGGTGCGCTGTGATACACTTGATGCGATAGATACCATTTTGCGCAGCTTAAGAAAAAGATACCAAGAACCTTTTGGTGGCGTACAATTGCTGTTTATTGGCGATATGCACCAATTGCCACCCGTTATTCCCGATGAAGAATGGCAACTGCTGAACAGATTTTACAAAAGTCCTTACTTTTTTGACAGTAAAGTCATGCAAACCTTTCCTGCAGCATACATTGAACTCGACAAAATATATCGACAAACAGATGCGACATTTATCCATATTTTAAATAAAGTGCGCAACAACACTTTAGACGAACCCACACTTGAATTACTACACCAACAATACCAACCCAACTTTCAGCCACATAAAAAAGTGGGTTACATCACCCTAACTACACACAACAAAAAAGCGGATATCATTAATGAAGAAGCTTTGCAACGCATCAGTAAGCCCGATGTTGCATTCAAAGCTACCATAGAAGGAGAATTTAATGAAAAAGCCTATCCGGCAGATGTACAATTACGCTTGAAAGAGGGGGCTCAGGTGATGTTCATCAAAAATGATGTTGAAAAAGTTAGGCGGTATTACAATGGGAAAATTGGAACAGTGAGTAGAATAGAGGAAGGATCTATTTTTGTTCAATGCGAGGGCGAGACCACCGAAATACAGGTAGAAAAAGAAAAATGGCGCAATATTAAATACACGCTCAATCCTACAACACAAAAGTTGGAAGAGGAAGAAGTAGGCTCATTTACCCAATTCCCGTTACGGCTTGCTTGGGCAATTACCATTCACAAGAGTCAGGGACTTACTTTTGAAAAGGCCGTTATTGATGCAGGGGCGGCCTTTGCACCGGGTCAGGTATATGTAGCACTGAGCCGCTGTACAAGTTTGGAAGGCATTGTTTTGCTGAGCAAAATAAACCGACACAGTTTACACAACGACGAAAGGATTGCTCAATTTGCCTCACAAAAGCTGGCCAACAAACAAGCGGATGCAGTTTTGCACCAAGGCAAATACCACTACCAACTCAATTTGCTCATCAACCTATTCGACTTCTCTGTTACAGATGCGAGTGTTTTGGAATGGAAACAATTGGTTACCGACCACCAAACAGCCTTTAACGACACTACTTTACCCTTTGTACTACAAATTCAAGAAGCTACTGCTCACCTGCAACAAACCGGTCAAAAGTTTGCGCTTCAACTAACGCAAATTGCTAGCAGCAACACTGCTACTTTGCCTGAAAACAATGCAGCTTTGCAAGATAGGGTAATAGCCGGGGCTACTTATTTTGCCGAACAAACCCAACAACTGATACAACTTTTAAACCAATCGCTGGCTACCACCGATAGTCGCTCCGTTGCAACAGCCTACAATGAAAGTATTAAAGACATTTTTGCATTCATTGCTCAAAAAAACCATTTACTCAAAGCTTGTTTGTACGGCTTGCATTGCGAAATACTGCAACAAGAAAAAAATAAGTTTCTGTTGCCGCCATTTTCGGCCAATGCCTATGCCAAAAATAGCAGTACTGTGCCCACTCAAGTAGCACATCCGGCATTGTTTGCTGCCCTAAAAGAAATGAGAGATCAACTTGCTGAACAAGAAGACCTACCCATCTATTTAATTGCGGGCACCAACAGTTTGGTAGAAATGGTACGGTATTTACCGCATACCAAGGAAGATTTGATACACATCATTGGCTTTGGAAAAGAAAAAAAAAAAAAATACGGTCAACAATTTATTGGCATTATCCAAAACTATTGTCAGCAGCAGCAGTTGCAGAGTTTGATGCATGAAAAAAATACAGCCTCAGCCAAAAAAGCGGAGCCTCATGCCACACCAAAAACCGCCAAGACAGCCTCTTACAAATTGAGCTTACAACTATTTTTAGAAGGAAGTAGCTGCGATAGCATTGCACAAACCAGAAATTTGGCTCCTAGTACCATTGAAAGCCATTTATTACAAGCAATAAAGCAACAAGAATTGACCTTACTACAATGGATTGGTCAAGAAAAAATTGATTTGCTCATGCCTTTTTTAGCTGAATCGCTTACTATTACAGATATCAAGACTAGCATTGGCGAAGCGGCTACGTTTGGTGAAATTCGTGCTTTTTTACACGTTTACCAACCCACTCAAACACCCGAAAACAGTACCTCCGAAAGCGAATTAGGCAAATAATGGGCATTTGTTGTGCCATAAGCTTGTGCCATCTGCAAATGCTGGAAAATACGTTTATAGATACAAAAAAAATTCACTTCGACATCGTTTGGCGTTCTCCGCTGCTACTTTTGGAATGTAGTCAAAACCAACCAAGTATGCGCTCTTTGAGATGTTAGCGTTCGCATCTCGAAGTAAAGATTAAGCAGATGTGTTATATCTGCCTATAATGAAATAAGTATTGCAGCTATGCTACTACAAAAAACGGCGTAGGCAAAGCCATACTCCGAGTGCAATAATTATAATCTACGCCAAGTTGGGGCAGTGTGTAGTGCCCGGCTGCCAATACGCATGCGGCATTGCTATACACTACTTTGCCTTGCAAGGTGGCTATTTGCGTGGTTACGGGTGCGGCTTCGGTTAGGTCAAAATCTACCGTTATACAAAAACAATTACCCAAAGCCCACCACGCACCTATGGCACATGGTGGACTTGTAGGCAATTTGTTGTATTGTGGCATCAGAAATGCCGTTTATCTTTACTTCGGGATGCCGTAAAACGAACATCCCGAAGAACAGGGACTTCGATAGCCCTACTATCATCTCTTATCCAACATCCTTTCCATTGAACCACCTCGCTCAATAGATTGATTCACGGCACACCAATGACAAATTAAGGTCCCACGCTAGTGGTATTTTCTGATATTGGCCAATATTGCAACGGTGTCAAAATCATAATGAGAAATCTCTCTGACAAAACGTATATTCTTTTCTTCGTTACTATTTTGGGAATGCAAATATAAAGAAAATTTATTAATCATCCTTCCCTTCCCTTTCATTGCTTTCTTGGGGAACACCTTATTAAAAGGATAACAATCTTGCGCATAGGTAAAAACGGCAGAATCAATGAAAATCGCTTGTTCTGTTTGATATACAGGCTTGAGTGTAACTGTATTACCGTACTCGCTTTTAATTAAATCATTAATTCCCGCTTTTTTTAAAACGCTATCTAATATTGTCTTTTCAAAAATGGGGCTTTCGGTCAATTTGGTGCAAACACGCTTTAATGAATCATATTTTACATTACGAAATGTATCCCCCTCTTTTTCAGGGTTAATAATTATTGCTCTGTTTGAACCAATTTTAGTGATAATGAACTGTTCTTTTATTTGGATTCGCATTTTTTTGTTCTCGATGTATATATGCTTATCGGGAATGATTTTGATAAGGTACCTTTTGTACCTTATTGTTTTTATGAAATCTACCAAAGGAGTGGTGTCTTTTTTTGTATCAATCCAAGTAGATTTATCAATAACTGCTACCGGTTTAGGGCAGAGTTGATAGGAGCATGAAGAAATGATTACACAGGCCGAAAGAAAAAATGCGCCAAATAGTTTCATGAAATTGTTTATTTATTTTTTCAAAAAAAAGATTGTATAGGGGGCAATGTGCCTGCTCCAAAGTTTGCCGCATTTTGCCAAAGGATGCTATTGGCTTGGTCGTATGGCTCAAAGTGAAAATCGGGGTGCGGAAAGTATTTGTCCATGTGCATGCGCATGGACGCAAACATGCCGCTTTTATTGTTTAAACACGTTTAACACTTACCCAAAGCCCACCATGCACTTGTGGCACATGGTGG
>JAIXOS010000463.1 GCA_027486695.1 Chitinophagaceae bacterium
CGCTGGCACCTTTGCAGGATGCCGGCTGTGGGGTAACCGCTGCAATCCCTCACGCAAGCATCCTACAAATAATTACTACCTCATAGCAGCAATATATATAAATACATGGCATAAAAATTCAGCAATGCAAAACACACCCTTTACACACAAGCACATAGCCCTAGGCGCTAAAATGGCCGAATTTGCCGGCTACAACATGCCCATCAGCTATAGCGGCATCAATGCAGAGCATGCAGCCGTACGCAACAACGCCGGTATTTTTGATGTAAGCCATATGGGAGAGTTTATTATTAAAGGACCCCATGCATTGGAATTGATACAAAGTGTTACCACCAACGATGCTGCCAAACTAACAAGTGGTCAGGCACAGTACAGCTGCCTTACCAATAATCAGGGTGGTATAGTAGACGATTTGCTCGTGTATTGTTTGCAAGAAAATACCAATTACATGTTGGTTGTAAATGCAAGCAATATTCAAAAAGATTGGGATTGGATACAGCAACACAATACCGTTGGTGCGGAAATGCATAACATTAGCAACAAAACATGTTTGTTGGCTATACAAGGACCAAATGCAACCAAAATACTACAACCGCTCAGTAGCAAGGATATTGAACACCTCACCTACTACACTTTTACCAAAGCACGCTTTGCCGGTGTAGAAAACGTACTTATTAGCGCAACAGGCTACACGGGTAGTGGCGGAGTAGAAATATATTTTGAAAACAAAGACAACGATGCCAACATTATTTGGGATGCCATTATGCAAATAGGTACGCCACAAGGCTTATTGCCTATTGGATTAGGTGCTCGCGATACCCTGCGGTTAGAAAAAGGGTTCTGTTTATATGGTAACGATATTAATGATACCACCACCCCTCTACAAGCAGGATTAGGATGGATAACCAAGTTCACCAAAAATTTTACAGCTAGTCATTTATTGGAACAACAAAAAGCCAACGGTATAGATCAAAAATTGGTTGGCTTCGAAATGCTAGAAAGGGGCATACCGCGCCACGATTACAGCATTCACGATGCCGATGGCAACAACATTGGTGTGGTAACAAGCGGCACACAAGCACCTACACTAGGCAAAGCCATCGGTTTGGGATATGTACAAACGGCTTTTGCAGCAATAGATACCCCCATTTTTATCAATATTCGCAACAACCAAATCAAAGCAAAGGTTGTTAAATTTCCTTTTGTATAACCATCAAGTGCGCTAAATCCAATAAGTCAAGGGTAGCTTGTGTTTTTTTAAGCATTCAATATGAGTCAGAAACCATCATTACATACAGTTTTATCGCCACAACTATTGCATTTGTACAACTGTAACAATGCAACAGTGGTAATCATAGACGTATTCAGAGCTACAAGCACTATTGCTACCGCCTTGCATAACGGTGCTGCACGGGTTATTCCGGTAGATGCTGTAGATAAATGTATAGAAATTGGAAAACAAGTAAATGGCATTACAGCAGGCGAACGTGATGGCAAAATAATAGAGGGTTTACAATATGGCAACTCTCCAGCTGAGTATCCCCGCTCGTTTATTGAAGGAAAAACATTGGTGTTAACCACTACCAATGGCACCAAATTGCTACATATGGCACTTGCAGCAGGTGCTAGCGAGGTGGTTACCGGCTCGTTTCCCAATTTATCGGCAGTATGCAACTTTTTAGTGCAGCAAAAGAAAGAAGTAATACTAGGTTGTAGTGCTTGGAAAGATCGGTTTAATTTGGAAGACACCCTATTTGCCGGAGCAGTTATACACCAAATTAAAGAACATTTTACCATCCATTGCGATAGTAGTTTAATGGCCGAACAAATATATTTGCTACATAAAAACGATATGTTTACACACATACGCCAACTAACGCATTGGCACCGCTTGGCTAAGTTTGGCTTAGAAAAAGATTTGGAATATTGTGTAACAATCGATGTGGCAAATGTATTACCTCGATTTAAAAATGGAGCGCTGTTGGCTAATTAACGGAACACCGTCGTTAATCATTGGTCATTGGCTACAGCCACTACATTCACTAGTTTATAAGAGGTAGATGCTTTAGCAAAAGAAATCAAAAACTCGGTACCCACAAGCAACCCTCTGTATTCGTACAAGTAAATAAATGGTTCTTTTATTTCTATATTGCCCACTATGGTAAACTCTTCACCGGCAAAACTGTATGTAATTAATTGTTTTTGTTCCGGAAATAATTTTGCTTCATGACCGGAATAATAATTAAAATAGGGTTTGTTCATAACAGTTGCTTGCACAGCAAGGTACACATTAATAAGTGTAGCCACCGTTAAACTTAAATGGCTAGGATTGTTAATTCACCAAATTCACAAATAATACTAAAATAATTAGTTAGGAATAAAAAAAATTGTACTTTCACGCATCAATTAAAATAACCCAATTATGAGTAACGCCGAAAAGCTAAAAGCACTGAAGCTAACAATGGACAAAATCGACAAAGATTTTGGCAAAGGAAGTGTAATGATGATGAATGAAAAGAGCACCGAACCTATGGAAGTAATTTCTACCGGTTCTATCGGTCTCGATGTGGCATTAGGCGTAGGCGGAATACCGAAAGGACGTATTGTAGAAATTTATGGACCTGAAAGTAGCGGTAAAACTACTATTGCCACACATATTATAGCAGAGGCACAGAAAAAAGGAGGTATGTGTGCAATTATAGATGCGGAACATGCTTTTGACAGCAATTACGCTAAAAAATTGGGCGTAGATGTAGATAATTTATTGATTTCGCAGCCGGATTATGGCGAACAAGCCTTGGAAATAGCCGACCGACTCATTTTGTCCGGTGCATTAGACGTAGTGGTTATTGATTCTGTAGCAGCATTGGTTCCCAAAAGTGAATTAGAGGGAGAAATGGGCGATAGTAAAATGGGCTTGCAGGCCCGATTGATGAGTCAAGCACTTCGCAAACTGACAGCTACCATCAACAAAACCAATACGATTTGTATTTTCATCAACCAATTGCGCGAAAAAATTGGTGTAATGTTCGGCAATCCTGAAACTACCACAGGTGGTAATGCACTGAAGTTTTATGCATCTATCAGGTTAGATATTCGCCGTTCGGCACAAATTAAAGATGGCGATGCCGCCGTAGGAAACCACGTAAAAGTAAAAGTGGTAAAAAACAAGGTGGCACCACCATTTAGAGCCGCAGAGTTTGATATTATTTTTGGCGAAGGCATTAGCAAATTGGGCGAAATAATAGATATGGGTGTAGAGTTAGAAATAGTAAGCAAAAGTGGTAGCTGGTTTAGTTACGAAGGCAATAAACTAGGTCAAGGACGCGACGCGGTAAAAACTTTGCTACACGATAATCCTGATTTGGCCAACGAAATAGAAGGAAAAATTAGAGCAAAAATAGCTGCCGAAGCATTAGCTAACGCGTAATCAATAGCTTTTTTTCTTGCCCATACAGCCATTTATTTGGGGCTGTATGGGCATTTTTATTTGATAAACAATCGGTACAATAAATAGTCGCTTACTGTTTTGCTATTGATTGTGTTTTTGCAACGGCTCCTCCGCTTCCAAGAAAATAGCATTTGTGTTTGAGGAGGTTCTTGCCTATCAATGCCTCGGTTGCAAAATCAAATAATTGTGTTCGGTAGCGGTTTCCTATTTTTGCCCCTCACACATTCAACAATTTGTCATGCAGTTTGGAATGATTGGTGGTGGTAGTTGGGCCACTGCATTAGCTAAAATATTAACTGATAATGGAAATACGATTCATTGGTGGATGCGTAATACCGATACAATAGCTCACTTACAAAAACGCCGCCACAATCCGCATTATCTTGGTGCCGCTTATTTTGATGTGCAGCAAATACAGTTGAGTAGCAACTTAGAACAAGTCATTCATCAGTCCGACGTACTCGTAGTGGCCATTCCATCAGCCTATGCAGTAAGCACACTTGCTAACCTTCCTCCCAAAATTTTTGCCGGCAAAAAAATTGTATCGGCTATTAAAGGAATGTTGCCAAACACCAATCAATTACTCAACGAGTATTTGGCAGATGCTTTTGGTGTAACAATCGATCATTATTATACGGTGCTTGGCCCTTGTCATGCCGAAGAAGTTGCTGCCGAAAAATTATCCTACCTTACTTTTTCGGGTATTGATGCAGAAATAACTGCTAACATTGCTGCGCATTTTAAAACCGAATACATGAATACGGTGGTTAATGCTGATGTTAGGGGTGTACAATATGCTGCTATTTTAAAAAACATTTATGCACTTGGTGCCGGTATTGCGCACGGCTTAGAATATGGAGATAATTTTTTGAGTGTATATATTGCCAACGCAGCACGCGAAATGGGCAATTTTTTGCAAAAAATGGTTGATCAAAATGCTGTTTGCCCAAACTATGCTGCATCTGTTTACTTGGGCGATTTGTTGGTTACCTGCTACTCGCTATATAGTCGTAACCGAACTTTTGGTAATATGATTGGTAAAGGATATAGTGTAAAAGCGGCACAATTGGAGTTAAACATGGTTGCCGAAGGATACAATGCTAGTAAGTGTATTCATTTAACCAATAAGGCACTCAAAGCCGAAATGCCAATAGCAACGGCTATTTACAATATTTTGTGGAATCATTTATCTGCTAAAGAAGGTTTCAGAACCATTGAACAAATATTGTTGTAAAACAATTGGTTAATGAGTAGGCTCGCTAGCAAACAAGTCGGCAGCAATACCATCTGCAAACAATCTTCCGCTTTTGTTTAGCTGTAGCTTATTCGGTTGTTGGTTTTCAAAATAGGCAGTATGTTTTTGAGCAGCCTTTTGCAACTGCTGAACAGCGCTTTGACCCCATTGTGTGGCAATTATCTGTAAATCGAGCCCCTCTTTAGTTCTTAGGCTAGTCATAATATATTCATTCAACTGCTGCGTAGCTGTTAAATACTCTATTTCCATGGGAATGGTATTTTGTTGAATGCTTTTTAAATAAAGCATGTTGTTGGCAACATTCCATTGTCGGCTAGTACCATTAAAAGAATGTGCCGAAGGTCCAATGCCTATATAGTGTTTGTTCTGCCAATAGCTTTTATTGTGTTTGCTATGGTATCCGGGTAGTGCAAAGTTAGATATTTCGTAATGTTCCATGCCGGCGGCTTCCATCCATTGCATTAGTAGTTCAAAATGTGTAGCCTGTTTGCC
>JAIXOS010000114.1 GCA_027486695.1 Chitinophagaceae bacterium
CACGCTTCCCACTGCCAGTAACCTTACTTATGGTCAAACGTTAGCCGCTTCAACTTTAAGTGGTGGAATTGGAAGTGTAGCAGGAACATTTGCATTTACCATTCCTTCAACAGCCCCTAAGGCAGGTACTTCAAGTCATAGTGTTACTTTCACGCCTACCGATGTTGTTCGTTATAATGCGGTAACAATCAATGTGAGTGTAACTGTAGTAAGGGCAACCCCGACTATTATAACCACTCCCATTACTTCGAATCTTATTTATGGGCAAACATTGGCGGTTTCATCCCTTATTGGTGGAGTGGGAAGTATTGCAGGAACCTTTGCCTTTACTGCACCATCAACTATTCCCATTGTGGGCACCACCGCTCAAAGTGTAACATTTACCCCTACCGATGCAGTCAATTATAGCCCATTTACTTTTAGTGTGACAGTTACCACTGTAAAAGCAGTTCCATTTACCAATGGGGGTATCGCAGTAGTGCGGCTATCGAGTGTTTCCGGGGGAGGTAATCAGGTATATGTAGATGAATATGATACGCTTGGCAATGTAAAACAAAGCATTGTTATGGACTCCATCTACCAGCCCTCCGCCAATTCATCGGTAGAAGAAGGTTTTATTTCCCTTTCTGGTGATGGTCAATACATTGGGCTTACAGGTTATGCAAGAAGTACTACTGCAAGTGGGGGCGTTTATGGCAGCAGATTTGACACATTGAATAGGGCGATAGAATTTATCAAATACGATGGCACAATAAAAAGGAAAAACATTATGCCATCATTAGATATCAACAAAGCATTTTATCCAAAGTCTGTTTACACTTCTAATGGTACTGATTTTTGGATAGGATACGGGCAATTATCTGGCAATTATGGAGGCATTATGTATGGTAAATTAACTACTAGGTTAACACCAGATACCTTAAAGAGTATTACACCTTGGGCAACAGGAAGATCCGTTAAGCAATTAAACTTGAACCCGGATGATTCTACCCTTTATTTTACGCAAGGAGCAAGCCCATTTTTCAAATTTTCATCAAGTACCCTACCTACGGATAGCATAGTTGCTCCAGCCACTCAACCTGCTACCATTACAATGCCTTCAAAAAGTGGGGCAAAGAGTTTCTTCTTTGTAAAAAAAGGGACTAGTAAATTTTTGTATGTAGCATACTCATCTACAAGTGGCGGAGGAATTATTAAATATTTAAAAAATATCAATAATGGTTGGGATTCTGTAGGCTATTATGATACGGCAAGTAGAAACTATTTGTCAGTGACTGGAAGATTGACCGCCAATGGCGTAACCTTGTTTGCAGTAAGAAGTGCAGTCAACTCAAACACCAATTCGGCCTTGGTGAAAATTAATGATACAGGAAGTGCGCCATTCCATTTAGCTACCTCAGTAAGAATCGATTCTGGCGCCAACAAGGTATTTAGAGGCGTAACAATCGTACCCCAAACTACGGCGTCTCCCACTTTATCTTTTACTATACCCCCTCAATCTTATGGCGTAGCGCCATTTACGTTAACGCCACCTACTTCAAACAGTACGGGTGCCTTTACTTATACCAGCAGCAACCCTGCTGTAGCAACGATTAATGGATCCACGGTAACCATTGTTGGTGTAGGAACGACCATAATTACAGCCACACAAGCATCAACAGTCTATTACTTGTCAGGTACAACTACAGCCACACTAACCGTAGGCAAGGCCGTGCTAAATATTGCAGCGAATGCGCAGTCTACCAATTATGGTACGGCAGTAGCTGCTGTAACTGGTGCAGCAAGCTATACAGTAAATGGGTTGCAAAATGGCGATGAGTCCTCTGTGATATCGGGTGCAGTAACGTATACAACTGATTATACAAATACTACATCCGCAGGTACTTCAGGTATTACCATTACCCCTGTAGTAAGCAGTTTAACTGCCAATAATTATACATTTAATGCAGTAAGTGCAGCTATAACTGTTACGAAGGCCACGCCCACCATTACTACCTCCCCATCCGCTTCGGATATTGCTTTTGGTCAAACCTTGGCTGCTTCCATATTAAGTGGCGGCGTTGCAAGTGTGGCAGGAACTTTTGCGTTTACCACGTCTGCAACAGCACCCAATGTTGGAACAGCCAGTCAAAGTGTGACATTTACACCAACGGACGCTGTTAATTACCATGCCGTTTCATTCAATATCAATGTAACAGTCGTAAAGGCAACCCCAACCATCAGCACTTCACCAACAGCAACCGGTATTACTTATGGACAAACCTTGGCATCATCTACTTTAAGCGGAGGCGTGGCAAGTGTTGCAGGAACCTTCGCATTTACGACACCTTCAATAGCGCCTAATGCAGGAACTACCAGTCAAAGTGTGATATTCACCCCAACCAATACGGTTAACTATAACGCTGTTTTATTGAATGTGAATGTTGTGGTAGCAAAAGTCAATACCACTATTAGTACTGCGCCAACCGCTGCTAGTATCACTTATGGACAAACATTGGCTGCTGCTGTTTTAAGTGGCGGAGCGGCAAGTGTTGCAGGTACATTTGCATTTACCAATCCTTCAGCAACACCCAATGCAGGAACTGCTAGTCATAGCGTGACGTTCACACCAACAGATGCTGTTAATTACAACACAAGTACAGCCAATGTAAATGTTACGGTCATCAAAGCCACTCCAACAATAGTAATTGCGCCCACCGCTGGCAATATCATGTATGGGCAAACCTTAGCTGCCGCTACTTTAAGTGGTGGGGCGGCAAGTGTTGCAGGAACCTTCGCATTTACGACACCTTCAACAGCACCTAATGCAGGAACTACCAGTCAAAGTGTGACATTCACCCCAACCAATACAGCAAATTATAATGCCGTTTTATTGAATGTGAA
>JAIXOS010000014.1 GCA_027486695.1 Chitinophagaceae bacterium
ATGTTCCATGCCGGCGGCTTCCATCCATTGCATTAATAGTTCAAAATGTGTAGCCTGTTTGCCGGCATCTACGGGCGCAACTTTCTGTTGCTTTATCAATTTGTCAAGCGTGGTTTTGGGTTCTACCGTTAGTGCATAGCACGATATGTGTTTAACGCCTAAAGCTAATGCGGTAGCTACATTTTGCTGCCACTGTTCATTGCTCAGAGAGGGTGTTCCGTAAATTAAATCAATATTGATATTGGTAATGCCCATTTGCTGTGCCATAACAATACTCTGCTTGGCTTGTGCTACATTGTGTGCCCTATTCATCCATTGTAAATCCGCTTCAAAAAATGATTGTACACCAATACTCAAACGGTTAATGCCAAGTTGTTGCCAATGTTGTAATTGGTTGGTTGTAACATCATCAGGATTGGCCTCTAGGGTAATTTCGGCATCTGCATCAATTAAAAAATACCGATGGCAAGCTTGTAGTATTTGTTGCAATTGGGTTGGGGTACAAAGCGATGGAGTGCCTCCGCCAAAATAAATGGTGTTAATAGGAGTAGTTATATATTGCTGCCGTAGGTCAATTTCTTGTACAATAGCCTCCACCATTTGCGGCATCCACTTATGTTGTGTAGAAAAATGAAAATTGCAGTAATTACACGACTTTTTGCAAAATGGAATGTGTATATATATGCCTGCCATGAAAATAGTGTTGTATTTTGCTGATGTATTAAATGCAATGGCGAAAATAAGCTTATACTATTGTTGTTGTTGGGTTTTATTGTGCCTCATTGCCAATGACTCTATCGGGCAATCTTTTTCTCTTACAACCATTTATGTTGATAGCTCCTCCCTGCCTAAACCCGTTGAAACGGTAAAAAAATTTAATCACTCCTCTGCTTGCCAACAATATGTGCAACAATTGCCCACGTTTTTGCACGCACAGGGCTTTTTAGCTGCGTCGGTAGATAGTGTGGTATACACTACAAACGATTGTAAAATATGGGTGTTTCGAGGTGCGCAATACAAATGGAATGCCTTACATGTGCAGGCCGGTGATAGTATTGTATTGCGTCAAATAGGATATCAGCCTCCTTTATTTAATAGGCAAATACTGGCCAATAGCTATTCGGTGGAAGAACTGACCAATAAGTTGCTGGCGTATTTTGAAAACAACGGTTATCCTTTTGCACAAATTTCTTTTGCCAATGTTCAGTTATCTCGGTCATCTTCTATTGAGGCTGAATTGAAAATAGATAAAGGTGTTTATTATACACTCGATAGTGTAAACGTAGTTGGCAATGTGGCCATTCAAAAAAACTTCTTATATCAGCATTTACAATTGTTGCCCGGAAGTGCTTTTAGTAAAGCTAAATTGACTTCAGTTATGCAAAAACTGGCCGAGCTTCCTTATTTACAACCAACAAAAGAATGGGATATTACCATGCTATCTAATTCGTATGTGCTCAATGTATATGTGCAGCCTACTAAATGCAATCAAGCCAATGTACTGTTGGGCTTGTTGCCGTCGGCAAATACCACAAGTAACAAACTCCTTCTAACGGGCGACGCTAATTTGGTACTCAACAATACACTCGGTGGTGGCGAATTATTAACGCTCAACTGGCAACAAATACAAGCGGCATCACCTAGGTTGGTGCTGTATGGTCACAAGCCTTATGTTTTTAACAGTTCTTGGAATGCTTACACAGGAGTAGAAATATTTAAAAAAGATAGCTCTTTTGTAAATGTTTTTTTGAAATTGGGAACCGGCTATGTGGTAAACACTACACAAGCTGCCAAAATATGGCTTGAACGAACGGCCTCCAATGTTCTTTTTGTAGATACAAACGCGGTTAAAATAACTAAGTTGCTTCCGGATATTGCCAATATGCGTATCACAACCGTAGCCGTAGCCTATCAATTAAACAATGTTGACAATGTGTTTAATCCACTACGGGGTAAAGCTTGGAATTTATCTGTAGCTTTTGGAAAAAAACAAATTCGCCGATTAGATGCGGTATTAAAACTTAACGATGCCGCATTCGATTACACATCGCTGTATTCCAATCAACAGCTAAACAGCTATCACATTACAATAAAAACAAGTTGGTTGCGTTATTTTCCTATAAAAAAGTTTTCAGTATTCAAAACTTCATTTCAAGGTGCATGGTTGCAGTCGCCTAATTATTTCAGAAATGAGCTGTTTCAAATTGGCGGGTACAAGTTGCTTCGTGGATTTGATGAAGAAAGTATTTATACCAATCGGTATGCTGTGATGGCCTTAGAGTATCGGTATTTACTGGCAGCCAATGCATTTATTGGAGCATTTACAGATGTTGGTGTATCGGGAAATAGTATAGTGGCCAAAACGTATCAATATAATAGTGGTGGTTTGTTGCTAGGCTTACAGTCTAAACAAGGAATACTTAACATTGCTATGGCTGTGGGCAAACGCAATGATGCAGGGTTGAATTTGCGAACAACCAAGTTGCACATTGGTTTTGTAAGCGTATTTTAATAGCCCTTTCGGGCAAAATAGATGATGCATAAAAGTGCCAAACATTCTTCACCTATAAAATTGTATTCAACATTTTAAATGGCAATAGATAAAGTGTATTTTTGCACAAATTTTGCCGTTGAAATTATTTCTTTACACATTGCTGTTTGTTTGTTGTTGTGCTAGTTGGGCAACCGCACAAGATAGCGTAGTGCCTATCCCTAAACCAAAACAGTGGATAAAAAAAGTAGTTAAGCGGAAAGACACTCTCCATACAAGCGTACAACCGGTGGCTGCCGATAGTGTAGTGCAATTGCGCAAGCACAAAATGGACACAGCAAAAACCAACGATACCGAATTAGCTATGGCGGTTATGGTAGATACACTGCACAATACAAAAGATTCTTTATCAAACATACAGCCGCAAAAACAACCCGTCCTTACTAGTAGCATGAATGATACTAGTACATATGCATCGGTACTGCCAATACCTTATTTGCCCTTTGGAAAAAATCCAACCTACCACATTGTACAAGAACACAAAAGTCAAAGTCAAAACGAACTTTTTTATACCATTTTGTTTACCTTGGCTTTGTTAGGTTTTATCAGAGTAGCATTTCCTCGTTACCTTACCGTTTTGTTTGCACAGTTTTTTCAAACAGCATGGCGCAAAAAAACCATTCGCGACCAAAGTGTACAGCAATCTTTGCCATCGTTGCTAGCCAATTTACTTTTTATTATCAGTGGTGGCGTTTATGCAGCCCTAATTGTAGCCCAAAAACAATGGATACAACAGCCGTTTTGGCACCTTTTATTGTATTCTACCATGTTGTTAGTAGTAGTATATGCCGGCAAATTTTTATTTATCGTGTTTTCGGGATGGGCATTCAA
>JAIXOS010000342.1 GCA_027486695.1 Chitinophagaceae bacterium
CCAATCCAAACATTATCGCCAATAACCATATCACCTTTGTATGATAAATCCCGATACATAGGCGGTGTATTCAACGACTCTACACTCGTATTACCATGCGAATGGTCGGAAATATAAATTCTACTAGCCATTAGTACGTTATTTCCAATTCTAATTTTTCCAATACACCCAATATGTATGTCCGAATTCATCGCAACATTATCACCAATGATTATTTCGGGTGTAAATTTGGTGCCAAAGTAATCATCCCAAGCTTCTATCCTAAGGTTGTATAAAGCACTAAAATTGTTACCAATAGATATATATTGTGGATTTTTGATTAGTCGTTGATCCGGCAATCTTGAATTTTGGCCAAAGAATTTAAACGAGTGCATAAAGCTATTTTCTATAACCCGCTTTTTTATGATAAGTTTTTCTTTATATTCTTTGGATTCCAATATTCGAAATAAAACAAATGCCAATATTCTAAATGTGACTTTCTTTATCTTCCTCATATAACTTAATATACTCCAGTCTATTAAATTCATCAGTACCCTTTTTTTACTTTTTTTCCACAAACAATATTGTTCTCTAATATAAAATTGTGGCAACAAATTTCTACGTACTGTACTGTTAGGAAAACGTGATAGAATTAGGTTGTTGTATTGCGGATTGTATGAGTTCTCGCTTTCTATAAAAAAAGCACATAGCTTTTTTTGATAGGTTTCTATAGGTACGTTTCTGTACAAATATTGAAATGGATTTTGTCCTTCCAATATTAATTTAAGCGACTGCGCAAATTCAACAGGAGTAATCATACTTCCTAATAGTTGCAAACGATACTTATTTAAAAATGTCTCATCTTTATAAGTTGAAATAAAAGCATTGATAAAATCAATTTCGTTGGTAAAATACTGTAAGAAAGTATTGTTTTTATAAAACAAGCAATTTAAGTCGTTACAAGGATATTCGTCTGTTGAAAAAAAGTAACTCGGAACACCTGCATCTACAGCAATTTGTGTCATTAAAGCTCCGGTTAGTGGAAAAGTTGAAAAATAATAATCTACATTATGCAATAATGCTGTTATGTCTTCCCTATCGCCTAAGAGCAAGAAATTGTCCTTTAAGCCATATAAATCAATGAATGCTGTTATTGGCTGTGTATTCCCGGAACCGGCAAATAAAAAGACTAGTTCGTCGTCTTTTAATAAAATATCCTTAACTAAGTGGAAAAACTTTAAATTTTCTCCTAATGTTTTGTAATAATTGCCGCCGGAAAGAATCTTTTTTTTACGCTGTATATTTGAAGGAAACCCTTTGAATGGAATTGAATTGGCAATTGGATAGTATGGTAAAATACGAATTTTTTCTTCCGCAATTTCCCTTTTTTTTATTGATAAATTAGCCCCAAAAGACCTGAATTCAACAATATAATCAGATATGCTTTTCCCAAGCCAAAATGCGTGATCCGTTAAATTTATCTGGTAGCGACGAACCCCTTTTACAGCACTAAAAGCTAAACAAGCTACAATATTCCAAGGTGCTAAATGCATAAATGCACTTAATGGTTTATACTCGGCAATAATGCTCACAAGCTCTCTCGCCTTTTCTATATCTGTAGTGTTTTCTTTTAATATTACAATTTTCGCATGCGGATATTCATTAAGTTCAGAAAAAATGGCATCTGATTTAAAGTAGGTGCTTCTTTGCTCAAGAACGTAAACTATTGAAAGATTTAAATGAATAAGTCCTCTCAAAAACTGCTGCGTTAACCCTCTATTATCAAAACCAAAATAGTCGTAAAATAATATTGTATTATCATTTCCTTTTATTTGAATTTGTGGAATTACATGGTAACTAATATCATCAAGTGCCTTTTCAAGGATATCATCACTAAAGGAAGGAAGAAAATTATATTGATATACAATTCTTGCACATACATCTATCAAATCCAGTGCATTCTCATATTTTCGTTTACGAACACATGAAACAACTTCTTTTATCAACAACTGATAATCGGAAACGAGGTGCGCTACTTTAATCATTTTTTGAAAAAATCATTAATGGATTTGCAGACTAAAGAAACCTCTTGTGATGTAATACCCGGATACATTGGTAAACTTAAACAGCTATTGGCTATAGTTTCTGCAATGGGAAAAGCTCCTTGGTTATAACCAAGCGATTGATAAGCGTTTTGAAGGTGTGGCGGAACCGGATAATGAATTAAAGTGCCAATACCTTCCTTTGTTAAATACTGCTGTAGCGCATCGCGCTGCGCCGTTCTAACAACATATAAATGATACACATGTGTAGCGTTATCATGCACAAAGGGCAATCTTAAATCGCCAATATTTTGTAACGCTTCATTGTACCAACTGGCTATAGTTTGTCGCTGCCGTGTCCAATCTGTTAAATAATTCAGTTTCACCTTCAAAATACTTGCCTGACACTCATCCAACCGCATATTATGCCCAATTGCTTCGTTGTAATATTTTTTATTAGATCCGTAATTTCTTAACACTTTTATTTTATCTGCTAGGAAGGCATCATTGGTTGTAACCGCCCCCGCATCCCCTAGTGCGCCTAGGTTTTTACCGGGATAAAAGCTAGTAGCATTTGCATGACCAAAACTCCCGGTTATTTGGTTGTTCCAAGTAGCTCCTTGCGATTGCGCATTGTCTTCAATAATAAATAAATTATATTTTTCAGCTAATTGCAGAATTTCGTCCATAGCACACGCTTGACCATACAGATGTACGGGTATGATTGCCTTGGTTTTGGCAGTAATGGCTTTCTCTATTTCGGAGGCATCTATGTTGTAGGTACGTATATCAGGTTCAACCGGCACAATTGTAGCACCTACGTAGGAAACTGCTAACCATGTGGCGATGTACGTGTTAGAGGGAACAATTACTTCATCCCCTTCTCCAATATTTAGGGCAAGTAATGCCAAATGAATGGCATCTAAACCATTGCTTACCCCAACACAATAAGTAGTTTGATTGAAGTTTGCATAGGCCTGCTCAAATTCGGTCACTTGCTTTCCAAGCACATACCAATTGCTGTCGTAAAATGCTTCAAAGGCCTGCATAATTTCTATCTTTATATGGCTATGCATGGCATTAAAAGATAAAAAGGGGATTTTCATAATTAACTTAGTAATTTACAACAGTAGCTGACATAGATAAGCCTACCCCAAAACCAGCAAGGAGCACTTTCATGCCCTTTTGTATTTTTTGTGCTTTGACTGCATGAGACATGGCCAATGGAATTGACGAAGAAACGGTGTTACCACAATCGTGCAAATGCACAAAAAACTTTTCTTCCGGAATACCTATTCTTTTTCGGATAGTTTGCAGCATGAAATTATTCGCTTGATGAAAAACAAACAAATCAATATCAGATAACGTTAATCCGTGTTTAATTAGTGTAGCATCGATTAACTTAGGTACTTCAAAAGCTGTAAAAGAAAAAA
>JAIXOS010000437.1 GCA_027486695.1 Chitinophagaceae bacterium
ACATACAACCGGGTCAAGCTTTCTTTGTACAAACCACTGCTAATGGTGCAGCATCTTTAAGCATCACCGAAAGTCATAAAGTAAGTGCTGCTAATATAAAATCAGTGTTTGATGTAAGTGAGAACAATGCCAACAACATTTTGCGCATTGGTTTATACAAACCGGTAGAAAGTGTAACTACTAGCATGGTAGACGAAGCTGCGGTATTGTTTGGCAACTACAGCAATGCAGTAAACGGTGATGATTCGTACAAAATGGAGAATACTGCCGAAAATATCGCCTTGCTCAACAGCGGCAACAAGTTAGCTATTGAAGCACGCAGCGTGGTAAGTGCAAACGATGTATTGCCTTTGGGTTTCAGCAAACTCAGCAACGGCACCAACTACCAATTGAAAGTAAATGCAAGCGGTTACAACAGCAATGGTTTTGATGTGTATGTAAAAGATGCGTACAAAAAAACCGAAACTTTGGTAAAAGCTGGAGGCGAGTCAGTAGTAGACTTTACAATAGACAATGCTGTATCAGCAAGCTACAACGACCGCTTTACCGTGGTATTTAAACCGAGTGTATTACCAATCAGCAGCATTGATTTGGAAGGTAGCCAACAAGGTAGCGACGTAGTATTGAGCATCAACACGGTAGGCGAACACAACATTAGTAACTATTCAGTTGAAAAATCTACCGATGGTGTTGCTTATAGCAAAATAGCCACAGTAAGTGCTAAAAACACTGCCACCGCTAGTTACAGTGTAACCGACAACAAAGCAGTAAGCGGCAACAATTACTACCGAGTGAAAGTAAATGGCTTAAACGAAGCTAGCACTTACAGCAAAGTAGTAGTAGTGAAAGTTGGTGGTAGTGCAGCCAAATACGCTTTGTATCCAAACCCAAGCAATGGTAGCCAAGTAGGTGTACAACTTACAGGTGTATCAGCAGGTAAGTACACCGTTACCTTACGCAACATGTTGGGTCAAGAAGTACACAGAGCGGTAGTAGCACATGTAGGCGGCAACGGACAGTTAAGTATCAAGTTAGCGAGCAAGTTGTCCTCAGGTAGCTACACAGTAAGTGTACTGGGTGCCACATCAACACCATTGTACCAAGGTAAATTGGTGGTAGAATAACCGTCAACCATATCGCCTGTTTGTCCGAGGAAGTGGATTGAATCGGACAAACAGGTATTTATAAACAAATAAAATCACGCAATCGATGAAAAAGATAATGATATATGGCGGTATGGTATTGTTGTTGGGCGGATCGTTAATTGTAGCCCCACAGCAAGCGTCAGCCCAAACACCGGCGGTATTGGATGGTACGCCCGGTGGCGAAACCGGTGGTGATGGGAATGGCGGTTTTGGCGATGGTCCGGTAGTGCCCTTAGATGGCGGACTGAGCTGTATTCTACTTGCAAGTGCCATTGGATATGGTATGAAGCAAACAAAAAAAACCGTACAAGAAGAAAATTAGTACCAACTAATTTTTGCTGAATTCGCAATATGTAAAGCGCAATTATTCAACAATTTCAGTTGAATGATTGCGCTTTTTTTGTAAGACAAACTGTTAATTGGTATATCGTGCTAGAGTTTTTCTACACTTAGTGTTTGAGAGGGTATATTTAATGCAACTAGCCTTGAAATGGCAGTTGATTTACTATATATTCCTCTATTTGGGAACGTTACCATTAATTGGTAACGTTCCCAAATAGAGGAATGCAAAGTATGTATTTGTACAAGAGGAACCTGCACTAATTTTATAGAGTGTGTCTGATTATCAGTCTATTGAATTAAAAAATCTTGATAATAAAAGCACCGTTTCCACACGCAGTAAAGGCTTTTAAAAAACCTAACCATATGAAGAAATACTACATTGTACTATTACTATGTTTTTACTATGTATTGTTAAGTTTCACAGGACTAGCACAAACCACATTGTTTACAGCAGTTCCTTCCACAACTAGTCCTACTAGTTTCACGGTTACACGCGCTACGAATGTTACATCTGGAACACCTACGTTTGCGGGATTCCCGAATAACACTCCGCCTTGTTCATTTGCGCCAAGCCGTACCATGTCTGAAACTAGAACCGTGTATGAGAATGCTATGGCCAATAGTTACAATCGGCTCAATTTTAGCATTCTGCCATCAAGAAATACACATAAGTTACTAATTTCAAGTTTGGGATTTAAAATATCTTCCAATAATCCCAATGTACGATACAATGTACACTTTCGGTTATCTACCATGCCTGCACATTATGCGCCCTATTTCGATACTGCACTAGTTCCTTCTTTGGTAAGCACATGTAATTCATCGGTAAATAGTAGTACTACAGAAAGAATTATTAAGTTTCCTACATGGATGGTTGGCACCAACATTATTGATAGTATCAACCGAATGGAAGTGATTATTACATTCTATGGTGCAACTACTCCTGCAGATATTCGCGTTTCAAGCATCAAAGTATATGGATGTGTATTGACAGCTTCTGCAACAACAGATTGCATGGGTAAAGCAGTAGAAAGTGGCTATCATACAGGTGCTCCATTTCCTTATGCAAAATACAATTTGGTGTATGCCGATGAGTTTGATAGTACTGCTTTTAATAGGACTGATTGGGTGCCACGAGAGTATGGAGGTTTTGGAGGATCGATGAAGGATAGCAATGCGCAAGTTAGTAATGGCATGTTGCATTTGAAATACACATGGGATACAGTTCCTAGCAGCACTATTCCGGGTAAAAAAGATACTGCTTATATTGGTGCAGGACTCCAACATACTAAAAACATCAAATATGGATATTACGAATTTAGAACTAAGCTGTATAAAGGACTAAAAGGATTGCACCAATCTATTTGGACGGTAGGAGCGGTCACCAATAGTAGTCAGCGAAGTGCAGAGGTAAACTCTTATGTAAATACGTATCAAAATCAATTGTTTGAACACGATTCCTACAATTTTAGTTTACAACCGAGTATTTGGACGGTGAAAGGGAGGCATTACGATTATAACAATAGTCGTTTAAAAGGTGCAAGTGATGATAATTTTGATTCTTGTGCCAAATATCGTACCGATGGACCAAGTGACGTTGGTTTTCACGCTATCAGTCACTTAAAAGACATCCCCGTTAATTCCTTTTTTACTTGCGGGGTAGAAATTATGCCCGATAGCGTACGTTACTATTATAATGGTAAATTACGATTAAGTTACCCATTCGGTTATCCCTACAATAGAGATGTGATGGGAATGAGTATGCAACTTTCGGCCTTGCCAACTCCTGTAGGGTATTATACACAAGGAGATGTAATGCCATTGCCAGAAGCAGGTGCCGAAATGACTGTTGATTACATGCGCTATTACGCTCCTAAAAGTTGTTTAGGTATCAATTTTTTAAGCAATTTTACTTTTGGTGATCCATGGATAATGGACACTTCTTATATCATCACACCGAATGGATGGGTGGAACCTAGAACAAAAGATTTATTAGGCAATACGGTTAGTTATAATCCCGATGCATCGCTACAAGATAGTGCAGAGTTTGTGCCCGATGCCCCTAATAAATACAATATTACCCCCAACAGATGGTCGCTATTGCACAAACTAACAACTGCACCATACAGAGTAGCCACAAGGCAGCGCTTAGATTTGATTCCCAATGGCAACTATGAATTTAGTGCTTATGTAAAAGGGAGCAATAAGCCGGGCGACAGAGTAGTTTTACGTGTTAAAACAAGAACTGCAGGCAATTTAGCCGATACGGTTTATGAGGCATCTGCTAATTTGGGCACCAATGTGGCTGATGCGAATTGGCGAAAAGTAAAAATTCCGTATGTGCCCGTGGTTGATAATTATGCGGTGGTAGAATTTTTGTCGGATGCGGCCGCAGGCTCCTATACTTATTTTGATTCTGCCTTGTTTATTGGTGTTGGCGATACGTTGTTTACCGTAAGCAAACAAGGTTGTGTTGGAGGAAGTATTCAACTGACTGCTTCAAAGTTAATACCAGATTCTACCACTTATCAATGGCAAGTAAGTACTTTTAGTAATAATAATTACAATGCATGGGCCAATATAACCAATGGCGTAACGGCAGTAGGCAGTACCAATGGGTTTGGAGCCGCATATGCCAATGTTACCAAAGACACACTTGTAATTGGAACAATACCTACACAGCTTCAAAAAGCACGTTTTCGTTGTGTGATGACCACACCGGCAACTGCCACTTCGGGCACATATGTAAGATATGGGAATGTATATCAGCTAGATGCTATCAATAGCGCATTGGTAGTTACCCCAAGTGCTACAACCCCGGTTTATTTAACCGGTACGCTAAAATTAGATGTAACGGCTACGGGTGGTAGCGGTTCTTATGCTAGCTATGCTTGGACGGGGCCAACCAACTTCTCAGATACCAACAAAGTGGCGTATGTCCCTAAAGTAACAGCTGCACAAAATGGTTCCTACTCTGTACAAGTGACAGATCATCAAGGGTGTTATCGATCTAACGCTGTAACAGTTACTGCACAAGCTGCACCATCCAATCCTATTCTAGTAACAGCTGCTGCTCCTGCATTGGTTACATCTTATAATAGTTTAACATTAGGAGCTAATGTTACCGGAGGTTCGGGCAACTACAGTTATTTTTGGAGGGGACCTAACGGTTTTACTGCTACCACGTTGAATCCATTGATTGATACAATAACTACTTTAAACAGTGGTAATTACACCATCATGGTAACCGACTTGTCTAATAATTTTATAGCAAGTGATACCGAGTTTGTAAGTGTGGGCAAAAGACCGCAAACACTTAATTTTAGGAATATCCCCAATTTAAGTACCTATAGTACTACCACTACTACTATTCCATTATCTGCAAAAGCAAGCAGTGGATTACCTGTTCGTTTTGAAAGTTCCAATACACATTTGTTAAGCTTTTTAAACGACACTTTAGCCGCCGTTCAGCGTGCCAATCCTGATTATTCGTTTACCTTACTCAATCCCATTACAACTAGTAAAATTCGCATTTATACCACGCAGAGTAGCCATTTTCATATAAGAGAATTCAGAGCTTTTGGAACAGAAAGTAGCGATTATCCAGTAGATATATTTGAAAACATTTCCGATACCTTACCTAATGGCTTTGTTAATTTAGCAGCAACTGCTACCGTTACTGCTAGCGGTCAATATGCAATTGGTGTAGGTTATTGGCCAGAAAATGCCACCGATGGTTTGGTGAATTCTTCGTGGGTATCGCAAGCTTCCAATGCAAGTCCGGCAGAAAAATGGTTACAACTAGATTTTGGCAGCAACAAAACTATTGGCAATATTCAGTTTATAAATGGTTACCAAAATTCTAACGGAACTTGGGGTGGATTGATGGACAATAATTTACTGCGAGTACAGTATTGGGATGGCAGCAACTGGCAAAATATAACCGACTGTAAAGTAAATATAACGGCTATTCAAGATGGGGACGACAATAATTTACCCGTAAGTGTGGTACAACAATTGTGTGTGAACACGAGTACTAGAACTGTTCAACGAAATACCTTGCCGCCATCAATTGTTATTCCAACTATTGCATCTGTTTCAAATAATTCGGCAATTGTTGGCGCAACTGTGATGGATAGTTCTGGCGTTAGCCTTACCACTAAAGGGATAATCATCGACACATTCCCTAACCCAACCACTGCTTTTAACCATACCAATACTTTGAGTGGTACTTATACCCAAACCCTCACTACGTTAAGAGGCAATACACGTTATTACATGAAAGGGTTTGCAAGTAACGCAGTAGGAACAAGTTTTACGCAAGACACTAGTTTTGTAACGCTTCCCAATGCACCCGCAGTAACCTTTACCAATGTAAGCACAATTGGCTTTTGTGTAAACTTTTTGCAATCGCAAGCAGGTAACCAAGCATACACTACCGAAGTGCAAATGAGTACACAAGCTGATTTTCAGGCCAATTTACAGTCATTTCTATTTACATCGGCAGCAGGAAGCAGATGTTTTAGGAATCTAATTCCGAACACTACCTACTATGTAAGGGCACGAAGCACCAATGCAGTTGGCAATGGCGCGTGGACAGCTGTCAGTATTGCAACTTTGGCTTTGCCAGCCGCTATTTTAGATGGTGTGGCAGCTCCAACATCGGCTTTTTCAACGCGAATGCTACGCAGTGCATATAACCAAAGAGTGGTTCGCGTACGCAGGGATATTGATAGCACATTTGCAGATGTTTACTTTGATAGCAGACAAACGATTTCATTAAATTCACCCATATCGTTTAATGGTACCACTCCTCTTGATAGTACTTTGGGCGGTTGGTTAGGTAACAACAGTGCATTGGTATCTGTTTGGTACGACCAAAGTGGTAATAACAACCATGCTTATAAAAACACAGCACATATTCTAAGAACCGGAACCGTTACTATATCCAATGGCAGTACTACACTTACAGGTAGTGGCACAGGCTTTAGTACGTCCAACACACCTGTTGGGGGGATACTTACCACTGCTACCGGACGTGTGATTGGTAGAGTAGCCACCATCAATTCAGCTACCAGCATTACATTAGCTACGGCTGCCAATTTTTCGCAAAGTGGCGTTGGCTATGGTTTGCTACGTCAGCCACGATTGGCCGATAGAGGAGTATTAGATACCTTAGAAAATGGCAGAACGGCTATTCGCTTTTTTCACGGAGCCAATAGCGGTACCAACTTACAGCATCCCACATTTATCAATGATAGTGGTTATACAAACATGACCAATATGCGCCACTTACATTTGTTTGCAGTGGTAAAGCAAGAAAATACATTCAATTTTGCAGGCATTTTTAATACTACCGCTGTTAATGAGAGTAGTAACCCACCTGCTAATCGTTTCCAATTTCAGATGCTAACAAACAGCACAACGCGCAATTCATTTTTTAACGCAGTGTCCGGCCCCAATACCAACAACAGGATTCGCGCTACTGCATTTACGATGAATGGGGTAATGAATGCACGTTTTAGAATGTCTACTTCATCAGGTCAAGCTACTGCAAGTATTCCAATTGCTACGAGTGTTAACCCAAGCAGTGCCAGCAATTTCTTATCGGCAGGCAATTTTAATGCAGATAGTATTCAATTATTTGGACACACCTCTTCCACCACCAATATGTTTGAAGGTGTAGCCACAGAGTTGGTGTTTTTTGGCAGTACGATAGCAAGTCCCATTACAGAAAACCAAGCAACCAATTTATTTACCAATCAATCACAAACATTTGGTGTGTTATCGGTAGCAAGTCCTTCAGTTAGTAACATTCAACCCAATGAAGTAACTTTAGGTGCCACTGTATTTCGGTCTGCTTCTGCAACCATTTCCTCAAGAGGCAGTGTGTACGATACAATAGCACAGCCAAGACGCAATGCATTAGGAATCAATGGTGATTATTCGGGTGTTTTTACACAAAACCGATCAGGTTTAATTGCCAATACGTCGTATTTCTTTAGAGGATTTATCACAACGGGTGCCGATACAACATTTACACCGGATAGTAGTTTTGTAACTTTACCATTGGCTCCTAGTGTTAAATCCGCTAGTTCAATTACAACCAATAGCGCTACAGCACAATTTGGCTTTTCGGGAGCAATGGGAAGAGCAGCGTATACTTTTTCTATACAAATTGCTTCAACAAGCAATTTCAATACTGCCGATACGGTTACTATTCAAAACCTAGCAGACAGCAGTTATCAGTTTACTAATTTATTGCCCAACACCACTTACTTCTATAGGGTATTGATTAAAAATGCTACTGGTAATAGTGCTTGGTCTTCTGTACAAAGCTTTACCACACTTGTTGCTTTACCCACCATTAATGCACCTACTATTGCTAATATTGGTTCAAATACTGTTATCCTTGGTGCTAGTGTTACTCAAAATGGCGGGCAAACTTTATCGGCACGCGGTACTGTATTGGGCTTAACAGCAGCCCCAACCACCAATAGTCTTGCAGAGGGCAACACAGCTATAGGTACATTTACCCATACAAGGAGCGGGCTTGCAAGCAATACGCGCTATTTTTTCAGGGGTTATGCCACCAATAGTGCGGGTACAGCTTACACAAATGACAGCAGTTTTATAACACTC
>JAIXOS010000362.1 GCA_027486695.1 Chitinophagaceae bacterium
TCATCTAGCGCAATAATTTCGTCTACCAATGCTATTTGTTTAAAATGCTTTACTGCCAAACGTTCTTTTGCCCAGTCTGTATTGTTGCGTAATACCTGTACTTGTAACATAATAAGGTCCTTTAATTTTGGCAAAGATAGAAAAGCAACTCTTTTAGCAATCCGAAAACCGGTTTTTAAAATTAAATGACTATTTTTAATCACCTATTTTAGCAATGGATGTACTGACGAATCACTTTAATGAATCTGACCTTTTCTTATGCATTGTAGCCGATGTGGAAGGAAAGGTGCTGTACGCCAATGCGCTTGCGCGAAGAAAAATGGGGTTGCCGGCAAAAGATGCAGCTATGCTTACACACTTGTTTGGCACCAAACATCTTGCTCAAATGAAAATGGTTTTAGCGGCTTGTGTGCAACAGCCTTACCAAAAGCAGTGGCTAGTATTGCCTTTAAAAGATACGGCACAAATGGTGCACATTAAATGGGAACTGAGTAGCAATGCTAACCAACAAATAATTGCTATAGGCTACGAAATGCAAGGCACAATGGAACAGTCGGAAAAATTGGTGCAACTCAATGCTTCGCTAAAAACACTTGCCGACACTACATCCGATATCAACATTATTTTAGACACCCATTTTCACTTAATATCTTTCAATAAAAAAGCTGCCGACTTTACGCGTCAATTTGATGGAAGAGTGATGCACGTTGGCGACGATTTTCGTCAGTATTTATTAGCACCCAACGATGCATCGTTTCACGAGCAATTTAACGAAGCTATTGCTGGTAACCGGTCAATCCGCGAAATTGCTGTTACCAATAATAACGATACCACTTGGTGGTACCGTAGCGAAATGAACCCAATTGTAAACGATAAAGGCAACATAACCGGCGTTTCAATCAACTCCACCGATGTTACGCATGTGCAAAAAACCAAACAATTGCTCAATGAAATTTCGTGGATACAATCGCACGAAATCCGCAAACCCTTAGCCAATATTAAAGGATTGGTAGATTTGTTAAGTATGGAAATAGGAAGCCATCAAACAGCCGACATTACCGAAATTATGGCGCATTTGCAAGCAAGTGTGAACGAATTGGATATTCAAATTCGCAAAATTGTAAACAAAGCCTATGAATTTTAAACCGTGCATTGCGTTAAAAGTTCGTTTACCTTTGCCCATATGTTAGCACAAGACGATTTACAACACAGATGGTGGGCATTGGAAGCCAAACTAATGGAACGCTTTGGAAAAAAGCCCGATTTGGAAGCCATCCTTTTTTTAATAGGCTTACAAGAAACCGGCTTTGAAGAACCTAAAATTTCAAAAGAACAAAAGCAAGATTTGATGCACGTAGCGGTATGCACCATATTGCAGCAGAGCGGCTATTTTTTGTACGAAGGCAAAGACCCCGATAATTGGCCGCATTTCAAACAAATCAAAGAAATGCCCGTACATAGCTTGCATGAGCAAGAAAACTTTTTAAAAGACCATGTGCTGCTTTATTTTCAACAACTGAATTTTTAACCATATTTATTTATTCCATACTTGTTTTATGAAACGCAGTTTTTTGTTTGTTTGTATAGCACTACTAGCTACCAACACGCTGATAGCCCAAGTGAAAAAAACAGCTCCACGTATTGCACCAAAGCCCGCTTTTGTTAGTACTGAAAAATTGGTTGAAATCAGTACGCCTTTTGGAGTCATGGTGGCCAAATTATACGATTCTACGCCATTGCACAGAGACAATTTTGTGAAGTTGGTACAGCAAAAATTTTACGACAGCTTGCTTTTTCACCGAGTAATTAAAGATTTTATGATACAAGGCGGCGATCCTACAAGCAAACGTGCCGATAGTAGCGCTATGCTAGGCAGTGGCTCGGCACCGGGGGAGCGTATTCCTGCGGAATTTAAACCAACCTGTTTTCACAAAAAAGGTGCATTAGCGGCTGCTCGCGACAACAATCCGCAAAAAGCAAGTAGCAATTGTCAGTTTTACATTGTACAAGGCCGATTAACTGATTCTACACAATTGCCTAAAAACGTTTCGTATACAGCGCAACAAAAAGAAATTTATCGCCGCATAGGCGGTACCGCATTTTTAGACCAAAACTATACGGTATTTGGCGAAGTGATTAGCGGCTTAGAAGTATTGGATAAAATAGCCACTACACCCACCCGTCCCGGCGACCGACCAATTACCGATGTGCCTATGCGCATTCGGTTGTTGCCCTAAGCAATAATTTATTGTACCGGATATTACTCATTATTTCACCATATTTGCAATTTTAAAAACTACTCGTTATGAACTTTCCCGAAAACCTAAAATATACCAAAGATCACGAATGGATTAGCATTGAAGGCAATATTGCCACCATTGGCATTACCGAATTTGCGCAGCGCGAATTGGGCGATATTGTGTATGTAGACATTACCACCATTGGCGAAAATGTAGCTGCCGAAGAGGTATTTGGTACGGTGGAGGCAGTAAAAACAGTGAGCGACTTATTTTGTCCGGTTGCCGGCAAAGTATTGTCTATCAATCCCGATTTGGATAAACAACCCGACCTAGTAAATACCGATCCATATGGTGCCGGTTGGATGATTCAATTAGAAGTGGCCAACCCCGCAGATATTGACGAATTGCTATCGGCAGCCGACTATGCCCAATTGGTTCACTAATCCGCTTTACATTTGCAGCAAATAGCTGTACATGTTAGGAAAATTAAGCGGTTGGAACGACACAATAGTAGCTTTAGCAACTCCGCAAGGCCTTGGTGCCATTGGTGTAATACGAATGAGTGGGCCCAATGCACTTACTATTGCCAACAGTTTATTTCCCTCAAAAAATTTACAACTACAGCCTACCCATACCCTGCACGTAGGGTTGCTTAAGAACGGTCAAGAAGTGTTGGACGAGGTGGTGGTAGGCATTTATAAAAATCCCACCTCGTATACCGGCGAAGATGTGGTAGAAATTAGCTGCCATGGATCGCCGTTTATCCAAGAAAAAATCATGGCAGCCCTTACCCACCAAGGTTGCCGCATTGCCAAGCCGGGCGAATTTACACAGCGGGCTTTTTTGAATGGCAAACTCGATTTAACCCAAGCCGAAGCCGTTGCCGATTTAATAGCTAGTAATACCGAAGCTAGTAGGAATACGGCCTTAAAAAATGTAAGGGGAGGCTTTTCGAGCGATTTACAACAATTGCGTAACGAACTCATTAAGTTTTCGGCCTTAATAGAATTGGAATTGGATTTTAGCATGGAAGACGTTGAATTTGCCGACCGAAGCCTGCTACAGCAACTCCTTTCACAACTATTGCAAACCACACAGCAATTGCTAGCTTCGTTTAGTTTGGGCAATGTTATTAAAAACGGTGTACAAGTTGCCATCATTGGTAAACCAAATGCCGGTAAGTCCACACTGCTAAATACCTTGTTGAACGAAAACAGGGCCATTGTAAGCGAAATTGCCGGCACCACCCGCGATACCATAGAAGAAGTAGTCAATATCAACGGCATCTTATTTAGGCTAATTGATACTGCCGGTATACGGTTGCACACCACCGACATTATTGAAAGTATTGGGGTAGAAAAAAGTTTGGAAAAAATGCGTCTTGCCAATGTGGTGGTGTACTTATTTGATGTACAACAAATGACAGCGGCAGAATTGCAAACCGTAGTAGCTAATTTTAAATCCGAACAAATTACGTATTTATTGGTGGCCAACAAAGCCGATACGGCAAGCCCATTGCTACTACAAACTTTTCGTGCATTTGAAAAATGCCTGTTTATTTCAGCAAAAGCCAATACCAATATTGATGCGCTCAAAAATGCATTGGTACAAACAGCTATTAACGGACAAATAAATACCGAGGCCACCATAGTTACCAATGCCCGACATTTTGATGCATTACAAAAATTACAGGAAGCACTTACCGATGTGCAAGAAGGTGTTCACCAACAATTGTCGAGCGATTTGTTGGCATTAGATATTCGACAATGCCTTCATTACCTAGGAACTATTACGGGCGAAATTACCAACGAAGATCAACTAGATTTTATATTTAGTAAGTTCTGTATCGGAAAGTAACCGCTACAAAACAAAGAAATAAAAAACCCCTATTAATCATTCATAAAGCCTTGTTTTACAGGGCTTTTTTCATGTAAATACTATACGTTTATTGTGTGTTAATATTTGTTTGTTTATGATTTATTTGTACCTTTATTGTACCTCGATGCGATTGAGGTATAAAAACAGGGTTTAGCCCTTTTTATTTTGCGCTTAATTGCACTTAAATATACTTAATGACACTTAAAGACACTTAAATGAGTTCAAATATTCAGGTACAAAGAGTTTGCAAAATTTGTGGTAAGGAGTTCACAGCCCGAACTACCGTAACACAGTTTTGCAGTAGTGCTTGTAGTAAAAAAGGGTACAAAGCAAAACAGAAAACTGCCAAGATTGAGAGCAGCAATAAGGAAACGCAGCGAATTAAAAACCAACCTATTGAGGAACTAAAGGCAAAGGAGTTTTTAACAGTTCGTGAGGTTGCCCGTTTGCTTAATTGTTCCGTTCGTTCTGCTTATTACTATGTTGATTGCGGAATGATGAAAGCCACCAATTTAGGGCAAAGGCTTACAAGGGTTAAACGTTCTGAAATTGACAAACTATTTGAGCAGCCACAAAACGTAACCCCTAGCACCAACCAAAAGCAGTTTGATATTTCAGAATGTTATACCATCGAACAAATAAGGAGTAAATACAATGTTTCGGAAAGCGGATTGAGGGGGCTAATTATTAAACACAATATCCCAAAGTTTCGGAAAGGCTTGTTTGCATACGTTCCGAAAACAATAATTGATAATTTATTGAATTAACAGCCATGAGTAAAAAAGTTAAATTGAGGCAAAAGCCAATTACAGGCAATAGGCAAAGTTTGTATTTAGATTTTTACCCAGCTATAATACACCAAGAAACAGGCGAACCAACACGCAGGGAATTTTTAGGACTTTATATTTATGATAAAGCAAAAAGCCCTATTGATAAGCAGCATAATAAAGAAACGTTGCAGCTTGCCGAACAAATAAGGCAGAAACGAGATAACCAATTGAACAAGCCCGAAATATACACGGAGTACGAAAAGGAGCAACTAAAACTAAAGGAGCAGGGCGAAAAGAACTTTATAGAGTATTTCAAAGCCCTCACCAACAAACGCAAAGCCTCAAACCATGATAATTGGGTTTCAGCTTGCAAGTACCTTGAAACATTCACAAACGGAAAATTGAAATTTGCCGACCTGAATGAAAAGTTTTGTAACGAGTTCAAAGAATATTTACTCACTACCAAAAGCAATAAGAGCAGCAAAACAACACTTTCCCAAAATTCAGCCGTTTCATATTTCAACAAACTAAAAGCAGCATTAAAGCAAGCCTACAAAGATGGATATTTAAAAAACGACCTGAACGCAAAAATTGAGCCTATTAAGCAAGCAGAAACACGCAGGAACTTTTTAACCATTGAGGAATTGAACAGCCTTGTAAAAACGGAATGCAACAACCCATTGTTAAAACGTGCTGCCTTATTTTCAGCCCTCACAGGTTTACGATTTTCGGATATTAAAAATCTTGTTTGGGGTGCAATACACCACAGTACCGAAAACGGATATACAGTACAATTTACCCAACAAAAAACAAAAGGAGTAGAAGTATTGCCCATATCGCAACAGGCTTTTAGTTTATTAGGCGAACCCAAAGAACCCACCAATAAAGTATTTGAGGGGCTTAATTATTCAGCATACGAAAACAAACATTTATACCAATGGATAGGGGCGGCAGGAATAACAAAAGATATAACCTTTCATTGTTTCAGGCATACGTTTGCCACCTTACAACTATCTAAGGGAACGGATATTTACACCGTTTCAAAAATGTTAGGACACCGAGAATTGAAAACAACACAGATATACGCAAAGGTTTTAGACTTAACCAAACGTGAAGCAGCCGACAAAATACAGTTAGATTTTTAACCAATTAACCATAAAAGACAAATGGACTATTTGCAAATAATTATCAACGGTATAACAGACCAAAATGCCCAAAAGCATCTTACAAATTATTTCATTCGAGAGTTTAAAAAAGCAAAGAAAGAACACTATACTTTAACTGAATTTTTTGACGGGTGTAAAAGTGTAATTGATGGTTGGGAACAGGAACTAAAAGCAAAGTATTATAAAGAAATTAATGAGCATCATTTGGCAATTGCACTTTTAAAAGATGGGGAAATGAAACCAGCTAAAAGGGAGGGTGACGAACACAAAACAGCCGAACAGCGCATAAATGAAGCAGTAGAACAGTGGGAAAAACAATTAGCATTTATAAAAGATATTAATGAACACAGCCTCCATTTACCCAGTGTTACAAATGGGCGTTTATTTGGTAATGTAAATATTGATTTCATTGAAAACTTAAAGCAAACAATACAAGAGGCATTTAATCAAATTTCTTTGCCACCTCTCGACCTCCCGAAAACAAACAAAGAGGAATACAATAAAATGTTTGCAGTAAGTAAAGCAAAAATTTACGTTTATGATGCTATTACACAAGGAACAACCCAGCACCATTTTGACCGAGATGCACAGTTTGATTTACGAAACTATACCTTGTACGATACACAGGACGAAATAATAAAAGAGGGTACACAATTACAATACAATAGCGAGTTTTTAATGTGGCTACGCAATGCCCACATTTTGAATGTAAAAGATTTCTTGAACCACCATTTTGAAAAAACACCAAACAAAACAACATTTTTAGATTATGTTGAATATGGAATAGCTACAAGTGAAAGCCTAAAAGATGGTAAAAAAGAACTTATAAAAAATTGGTGTATAGAAAAAAGAAGCGTTACCCAACAGTAAGCGATTGAGCAGCCGAAAACAGTACAAGTATCTAAAGCCCCTACTTTTAAACCTCAATTATTTAAAGACCTGTTCAAGAAGCCCGAAATAATTGGAAAATGCTTAGAATTATTAAAAGAAACTGATAAGCCTTGTATTAATGAAGAAAATAAATATGTAGGAAACAATAAAGGCATTTTTATTGTGTGGCTTAAAGTTTTAGAATACAAATGTGTATTAAAAAATAGTTTTAAAAATGACAGTGAAAGGGCTGAAACGCTTAACTATAATTTCGATGGATTAAATATTTCAGAAAGCCTATTTAGGCAAGAAAACAAAAGGGCGAAAGAATATAAAACCCATTTTCAAAATGAAATTGCTGCTATAAAACACTAACATTATTAACAACTTTAACATAGTGCAGGGTTGTTAAAGTTACCATTTTTAATGTTTCTTATTTCGTTTTATCGTTTGACAAAACAAATGATAAAACCAAAATGGAAACAGTTTTTTTATCTCTTACAAA
>JAIXOS010000091.1 GCA_027486695.1 Chitinophagaceae bacterium
CATTAGCCAACAAAAGCTTCCAAAGTAAAAAAGAATTTCGTTTCTAGATTTTAATTGCTGGAGAAAATACAACATTGGTTGCTCGTTTATTTGATTCTGATGATGTATGCGATTTACAAATGTAGACAGCATCAATTGCAACAACCGTTGATAAATGTTAAGTAATCTCCACCACTCTCACGCTTGAAAGACTGACACTAGCCATACGCAGAAAGGCACTACTTACCAATATAGTGGCTTTATGCCAACGTAGGCACACACACGAGATTGGCTACACCCTATACCGGATAGGAATGTAGATGGTTTCAGCCGCTCGCGGGTTGTTGGGTTGGTATTGCGGACTCAATATTTCAAAATGCGGTCGATGATCTACAATGTAGGGGGAGGCCGGTAACCACTGCGTGAAAATGTATTGAAATATGCTGTTGTCGGTCGACAGTCCCCGGTGGGTAAATACCGCATATAACCCTGCCGGCAAATCGATGGTTGCTAACTCGTTAGGAGGTTGGCAGTTAGGCGCTAATTCAACAGCAGCCCACTTTTCAAAAGTATTTTTGGGATGAAAATCCACAAAATATTCGGGTGGATATACGGTGACAGAAAACAAATCACCCGCCTGCAAATGCCCCCAACAAGCACGTTGTTTCATGAACAATTGCCAAACTTCTGCAACCATAAAATTCGTCAAACTCATGGTACGCCCTACACCTACCAATTGTTTTGCCTCTATTGTTTGTATAGCGGGCTGTATCATGTAATAACGATTGAATATTTGTGTAACAATCCTGCTAGCCCGGTTGCAGCAAATTTTGCTTTTGCTATACGGTTGCTTTCGGGGTTGATGCTATAATCAACGGCCGTTGTGAAATCGGCTTTTTCAAGATGGGTTTGGTAAAAAATAGCTTGCAGCAAGTTGCAATCGCTAAATATAGCCCCTGCTAGATTGGCCTCCGTAAAATCTACCCCCTGCAATGTTGATTGATGAAAACGTGTTTTTGGGAGTTGTGCTTGATAAAAGCTAGACTGCTGCAACATACAGCCGTTGAAGGCCACCGAAAGGCCATTTTTCTGGCACGTATCAAAGCGCATTGCCAACATTTTGCAATGATTGAATTGCACCCCTCTAAAAACCGTTTGCTGTAATGGCACCATGCTCAAATTACAATCGTTGAACTCGCAATCAATAAACAGGCTGTTCGAAAATGAACAATTTTCAAAATGACAATTATTGAAAACGCAGTTTTCATATTCGCCCTTTGCAAACCCTTTTACATTAATGGCTTCCGCATTAAAAATTTGGTTGTATTGGTAATTTTCTTGCATCAATTGTACGTATAAAATGTAAGCGACTGCCTTAATATCATTTCAAAAGTTCACTACCCTTCTTGGCCACCCTTTCGATCTTTATTTTGCAAAAAAGGCTATCATTAGGCCACAAAAATTGCCTTCTTTCGCTCAAAAATAAGCCATAGCCATGCTAAAAAACAAAATTTATATAGCGCCAGAAAATAGCAATACACAGTAGCTATTGTCAACACATCCATGTGCTTTTGGGTAATGCTTACTGTTATTGAAGCACCTGCTATTCATCATCTTTTATTGTGGTGAAAGTGGTAGTATTGCTGTTGTAAAGTCATTCAAACTTCTGTAAATAGAATTGTTTTTTTGCAACACCTTCTATCTAATTTCGCTTACTATCTCTTTTACAATCAATTACATATATGGAAACCAAAGGAGCTTCGGTAGTCATTACCCAACAAATTAAAGCCGGCAAACAATCAGCATACGAAGCATGGCTTGCTGAAATTAGTACTATTTGCAAAAAGGCACCCGGCTTTGTAGATTGGCAGATTATTCGTCCCATACCTAACTTGACCTACACCTACACTGTGATCATGCGTTTTAGTAGCATCGACTATTTACGCAATTGGATGGAATCGTCGGAACGCAGTCGCCTGATTGCCAAAGCAAGTCCATTGTTTACCCATGATGATCAATATTTTATCAAAAGCGGACTTGATTTTTTGTTTTCACCCGAGCATGGTAAAGCTAATGCCCCTGTTAGGTGGAAACAATATGCCATCACCCTTTCCGCTATTTATCCCATTGCCACGGTAGTGCCACTATTGCTGCATCCCCTACTTCGCTATTTGCATGTACCCGAAAACCGTTACTTAGATGGCTTTGGAGCCTCTTTGTTGATTGTTTTTTTGATGGTGTATGTAGTAATGCCCCACTACACCAAACTAGTAAGGCATTGGCTATACCGATAAATGCGTAGGATATTTTTGGTTTATTCGGTTACGATGGTTCTAAAAGTAATATTGATGCGTTCGCCAACCGGCAACATTGTTTTGGGTATGGCATGTAACCAACATTGCTGCGTTAATCCCTTCATTAACAACAAACTTCCATTGGTTAATGGGATTGAGATCCCTGTTTTTTTATCTGCATGGTGTTTAAAACCAAACTTTCGCGTGGCGCCCAAACTAACCGATGCAATGCAAGGTTGTTTACCTAATGAGGGTTCATTATCTCTGTGCCAACCCATACTATCTTGCCCGTTTCGGTAATAATTAAGCAATGCGGTGGTGAAGTTTTGCTGCGCTATACTTTCCACTTGTTGCTTGATAAACAGTAAGGCATTGGTCCACGCATGCGGTTGCATGGTGATGCCGGAATAGCAATAGGTTTTGTTGGGATCACCATACAAAGCCGTTAGCCGAGGCTGCATTACTTGCTTGCCAAATAATACAATGGGCTCTTGCTTCCATGCAACTTCTTCTTGCAATTGTGCAAATAGCTGCGCTGCAATAGCCGCATCAAAAAAATGCTCATAGCAATAGGCTTCGCCATCAAATGGCAGTATATTGGTGGGTGGTGTAGTAAAAAGGGAAGTTTGCAACATCAACAACGAGGTATTTAAGTATATCAACAAGGCAATCAAAACAATGTTTGTACGCCCCAAGCATATTTAAATTCGTGTTGCAGGAGCCATTTTTTTCGCCAAAGCCCTCCAGAAAAACCAACCAAACTTTGATTGGCGCCAATTACCCGATGGCAGGGTACAATAATGGCTATTTTGTTTTTGCCATTGGTACTTGCTGCTGCACGAATCACTTTTGGATCGCCTAACCGCTTGGCCAAATCGGTGTAGCTAATGGTTTTTCCGAAAGGTATTTGCAACAATTGATTCCATACCCGCTGCTGAAATTCGGTACCTGCTTGGTAAATAGGTATCTGAAAAACCGTTCTTCTACCATTAAAAAATTCAATTAACTGCTCTGTACATTGGTGCAATATGGGATGGTTGGAAAATGTTGGCTGTACCAAGGAGGTGTCGTCGCCATCGTCTGCAAAACTGAGTTCATTGATGCACCCATCGGCAGCACCAATTTTTAGCATTCCAATAGGACTCTTATAGTAGGTTACATATTGTTGGCTCATGTTTGCTGCCTTTTTCTTGGTACCTATTACCAAGTATTGGTTTAAAAATAAGCAAAAAACAACAAATACTACGCAGTATTAAGCCCTGCCATCTTCTACCGTCTGTTGGATTTCAAAAATAGTTGCCGAAGGGGATTTTGCAAATAAATGGTAAGCGTAACAATTTCATTACTAATGCATTACATCGCCTGTTTCAGCATATGATATCAATCAGCTATTTGCTTGACCGCCGTCATATACCTGCCCTACATGCCACACTACTTTTACACCGTCAATCAATTACCTCACTCAACTAAAATCAAACGACATGAACCTGTCTATTACAGCCCTCAAAAAGGGTTTATTTGTAGCAATTGTCTTGCTTTTTTCTTCCCAATTTTCTTTTGCCCAAATCAAATATAGCGCTAAAGATTATGTAAATATTGTAATTAGCGGCACTTCTACCCTACACGATTGGGATATGAAATCGGCCAAAAGCGATTGCGAAGCAACTTTTGTAATTAACGAAGATGGATTACCCAAAAGCCTTACAAGTTTATCTTTTAGTACCAATGTAGATGCCTTAAAAAGCGGTCATGGCGCCATGGATAAAAACGCCTACAAGGCACTTAAAACCGATAAATACAACAACATTGTGTTCAAAGCTACAAGTGGAGTGATTACCGCAATTGATGCCAACAACTTCACCATCGTTTGTAAAGGAAAACTGACCATCGCCGGCACTTCCGTGGATACCGACCTTTCTGCCAAAGGAAAGCTGAATGCAGATAAAAGCATTTCGGTGAGTGGTATCAAAAAAATAAGCATGAAAGATTACAATGTACAACCACCCACATTCGGTTTTGGTGCCATAAAAACTGGTAACGATATCAGCGTAAAATTCGATTTAACCATTAAAAAATAGTTCTTTTTCCCAACATTAAATTTTAACGATTATGAAACGTACAACAAAACTACTTGCTTTCATTTGCGCAACAGGCTTTGCCGGCCAATTACTGGCACAACAACCCACTATTGCCAATTGGAGAGCTTACGACCAAACCGGTATTAATGTTTTTGAAACACCCAAAACCACCGATAGCAAGTTTGATGGCTTGAAAGTAAGATGGGGTGCCGGATTTACACAACAGTACCAGAGTTTGAAACACGAAAATACAGCCATAAGTAATGGCGGTACCACCGTAGCTAAGGCAGGCCCTAATAAATTGTATCCAATAGCTCCCGGTTTTTTAACGGCTCAAGCCAACCTATTTATGGATGTGCAATTAGCCGATGGTATAGCCTTGAACGTTACAAGCTATTTATCTTCTCGTCACCACAACGAAACATGGGTAAAAGGTGGCTATATTCAATTTGACAAACTACCTTTCAAAGGTGAATTTTGGGATAATTTAATGAAAATTACCACCGTTAAAGTAGGTCACTTTGAAGTGAACTATGGCGATCAACACTTCCGCCGTTCTGATGGTGGACAAGCTTTGTACAATCCATTTATGGAAGGCTATATCATGGATGCGTTTGCTACTGAAATTGGTGGCGAAGTATATATAAAGAAAAACGGTTTGTTTGGTATGCTAGGTGTTACCAATGGTATGATTAAAGGCAACATTGATTCCATACAACCTACTACTGCCGATGCCAATACCAACAGAAATCCTTCCATTTATTTGAAAGGCGGTATTGACAAAAAACTGGACAATGGTGTGCGTGTGCGCTTGTCTGGTAGCTTTTACCACAATAGCAGTTCAGCAGGTAGCGGACTTACTTTGTATGGTGGCGACCGCACGGGTAGTAACTACCAAAATGTGGTGGAAAAATGGGTAGCTAGCGGTGCTGCACAAGCCTCTACTGCAATTGCCTTTTCCGGACGTTTTAATCCTGGTTTCAGCAAAAAAATAGATGCTGCTATGATTAACGGCTTTGTAAAAGCAGGTGGTGCCGAATTGTTTGCCACTTATGAAACTTCAAAAGGACGTACCAAAACAGAAACTGCCGATAGAAAAGCCTCTCAATTTGCCATAGATGGCGTTTACCGCTTAGGAAAAGCTGAAAATACTTTTGTAGGTGTACGCTATAATGCAGTAACTGCTCAAATTGCAGGCACACCGAATGATGTAAAAGTAGACCGATTAGCCTTTGCAGGTGGCTGGTTTATCAGTAAAAATACGTTGTTGAAATTGGAATATGTAACACAGAAATACAAAGATTTTTTAGTTACCGATTACCGCAATGGTGCCAAATTCAATGGCGTAGTACTTGAAGCAGTAGTTGGCTTCTAACCAATTGTTGATGCTCCATTATGAATAATAAAGTCAGGATGAATACAATCGTCCTGACTTTATTGTATGTACCCAACATTATATTTGTATCCATGCGGTCCACCTTCTTTTATCTGTTTGCCCCTTGCCTATTGTACTGCTGTGCCTGGATGGTGCCGCCGCAAAATGCTACCAAATGGGTACTGATACATGGTGGCAGTTTAAAAGTGGATGGCAGCACCAATGTGAACAAATTTTCATGCGAAATTGTCAATTACAGCAAACCGGATACCTTATTTCTTGCCAAAAGCAATATTGGAAACAATGCCATAACGCTCAAAGGCATGCTTACGCTAGATGTATTGAGCTTTAACTGTCACAACCCGATGATGACAAGCGATTTGCGCAAAACACTCAAAGCAAAAGACTACCCCTATTTACACATTCGGTTTCAATCGCTCAACAAAATGCCGGAGCTTACCAACAAACAAGAACAAATAAAAGGTTGGGTAGAAATAGAATTGGCAGGCATTACCAAACAATACGAAGTGGCCTATACTTTCTATATAGACGAACAAAAAACCATTCGCCTCATTGGCAACAGAATGGTTACGTTTTCAGATTTCAATTTGATTCCGCCCCGCAAACTTGGCGGAATGATACAAGCCAAAGACCAATTAGCTGTTGAATTTCAACTGTATTTAAAATCCATCAACTAGCAACAGGAACTACTTTTTTTAAGGATTTAATTTGGCAAATAAAATGCCCGCTGCCACTGCCTGAACAAAACCATATAGCAACCAACTGCTTACCATCGTAATGGTAATATCCATGGCACTAAAGCTAATCCACATAACGGGCAATAAGGCAATAAACGCATACACCAAGCCAAACTCTATACCACGCCATATAAAGTGGCCATGAAAAAGGGATTTGAAGCGCTCCCAAAACCACGACAATGCCATACTGATGATGAATGCATGCGCATAAAATAGCACATCTCTACTGCCATCGGAGTTAAACAACGGATTGTTGTACTCTACAAACAATTGCGGAAAAAAGCGAATGGCACAAAACAAACCTCCATAACTAATCACAGATAAAACAGCGCCTGCAATAGCGCCACAAATAAGTACTGTTTTCATGTAGTAATCCAACATTAAAAAAAGGCAAAATCGCCCTTTTTGGTAGGGCAAGTTACCACAAAATGCGCGCTTACACCATACTATTATCGCAATAAAACCGTTGTTCCTTTCCGCTCAATTGCATTACCTAAGTAATCGATGCCACGAGCCATATACACAAATGTACCGGCATCTTGTTTTACCCCATTTACATAACCATTCCACCCCCTACTTGCATCTGAAGTACTAAATACCAACTGTCCGTAACGGTTAAACACTTTTAAGTATTGAAACTGTTGTATGCCTACCGGTATGGCTTTTAACACATCGTTTCGGGCATCGTTATTAGGCGTAAATCCACTTGGTACAAATATATCCGGCCCTGTTTTGTATATTTTGAGGGTAATTTTATCGGTACCCACACACCCACCCACAGTGGCCGCGGTTACGGTATACACCACCGAGTCGAATGCGGTATTGGTAGTCTTAAATATAGGATTAGCGATAGTATCGGCAGATAAAAACCTTGCGGGCGACCATTTAAAATGTACAATACTGTCCATATTGGAAGTAGCTTGCAATGCTACCGCTTGATTTTGTACGGTTGCAATGTCGGCACCGGCATTTACCACAATAGGCGGCACAACGGTAACTACTATGGTATCGGTAACCAATTTAGGACAGTAAAAAGTATCTTTTACCGTTAAATAATAAGTAGTGGTAGTATCGGGTTGCGCTATTGGCCTCAGTGTATAAAAATTGCTTAAAGTGGCTATTGGTTTCCATACAAAACTACTCGCAGTTATGGATGCACGTAAATTGGCTTTGCCTCCATAACATATAGTGGTATCCGCACCGGCATACACTTTCGGATAAGGCGATACCCGAACGGTAACACTCGTTTTATCTTGACAATACCCTAGATTAGCGGTAACCCGATAAGTAGTAGTCACTAACGGCGCTGCTTTGGGATATTTGGTAGCAAAACTGCTCAAACTATTTTGGCCTGCGGGCGTTTCGGTCCACAAATAGCTCAATGCATCGCTGATGGGTCTTAAAGTAAAGGAGTCGGTGGCGCATAGTGTGGTATCGCCACGAAACTTAACGGAGATAAAATCTAGTACATTCACCTTTATTTTAGCACTATCAATACACCCCTTATCTTGTACCGTGATGGTATACACAGTAGTATCTTTCGGAAATACAATAGGCGATAACGTATTGGCATTGAGCATGTATTGGTTAACCGGACTCCACGTAAATGTACCCGTTTTAATATTGGCTTTCAAAGGCAAGCTGTCTATACTGCAAATGAGCGTATCGGTAAAAGGTAATTGCAAATAGGGCTTATCGTTGGCTATCAGTGGAGTGGTAAAGGTTTTTACACATCCTCGAATACTCGTTGCCGTTAGTTTGGGTTGATACGTAGCCGCTTTACTATAAGTGTAAACCGCATTTTTGGTACTTGCCGTATCGGTATTGTTCACCAGCACATCGCCAAAATCCCAACTCCACGTAAGCGGCCCATCCAAGGGATTAAAAATAGTGGTATTGGTAAAAGCAAAAGGACTCTGAAAGCAGCTGCCTTCTACTGTAAAACCCGGCGTAAAGCCCGGATATACTTTTACGGGAGCAGTAGTGGAATCTTTACAACCGCCACTATTGGTAACGACCAACTTGAGCGTATAACTTCCCGCAGCAGGATAAACATAAGTGGGCGAAGGTGCTGAGGACACATCGGTGGTAATAGCAGGCACGCCAAAATCCCAAGCATAGGAAGTAATGTTTGCCGCAGCCGACTCATTTTCGAAAGTAAACTGGTAATCGTCGCAGTTAACGTACGCCACTTTTAATGCAGCATCGGTCAACGAGCAGTTGGCAACCGTTATTTGAATTTCTTTTTTAGTGGTATTAATGAGTACCCCGTTGCGGTATTCCGATACGCACACACCTAGTACATAAGCTCCGGTAGTGTTGGGAGCTACGCCGCTAACTAAGCCGGTAATTGGGTCAATAGTTACATTGCTTCCCATAGGTTGTGTACCGGAAAAGCCCGTAGCATAGGGCATGTCATCATAAGGCGGAGCCCAATTGGTGCTGCTACTGTTGGCACTTTCCAAATCGCCTTTGGCGGCACAAAAAGCATACGATAACGAATCGCCTTCGGGGTCGGTGGCACTAACATCGTACACAAAATTGGTTTTGTAACAAATAACAGTGGTATCTCGAACGGCAAAAACGGGGCTGCTGTTGTTTCGGTAAACGGTGCCGCCTAGTACCCCCGGAATGGTATTGGTATTGATAACGCCATAGCTTACACTATTCACAAAGTTGACAATACCGCTAGCGCGGGCATATTCTTTTTGCGCCAAAAAATAACCTGCCGTATTATCGGGCAATTCTATCGTGGCCGCATAATCCTTAATTACGTAGGAAATGGTTACCACCGGCGATATACACGGATTGGTATTGGTATTGGTAAGGTTGGTTCGGCTAATTAAAGGCAACGCGAGTGTGCTCACCAAGGCATTGGTAGCAGCATCGTAAATGCGTACGGCATCATCGGTACTTTGATTGGTTTTTTGGTCGCCAACGGTGCAATACATTCTTAGATATATTTGGTATTTGGAGGTATTGGCACTTGCCCCTTTTCCCAAATAAGTATACCCCAAAACCGACCCCTTACCATGCTTGGCTTGTGCCGAAAACGACAAACATAACCAACAAACGAACAAACAATAACGCATATATTTATTTACGATTAATATACAATGACTTCTTTTTCTGCGAACTAAGGATGCGCATAACCAACTTTCCGCTGCCTAGCGTTAAAAAAAGCAAACATACTTGCTTACCTGCTTTTATGCAGTATTTTTTTACGCTACACGGTAGCTTTTTTAGGGTGTGAGCCATAGGCCGGTACTACCTATTTGACTTTAGTGGCGTTGGCACCGTTCAACAACTGCACACTATTCAGCCTATAACAGCGTGCTACAAACCAACCGTTTTACCATTACCCTAACATTAACTGCACAGATGTAATCGTTTTATGATTACTTTGCAGCAATAATCAGCATACATTTCACTTAAATACATTCTATTATGCAACAAACAAAAAAAATTGCCCTTTACACCTTAACTGCTTCCATTCTTTTGAGCAGTTGTAGCAGTATGAACAAAACTCAAAAAGGCGCCATATTTGGTGCTGCCGGCGGCGCAATTGTTGGCGGCGTAATTGGCAAATTTGCCAAAAACCCTGCATTAGGCGCCATTATTGGAGCGGGCGTTGGAGGAACAGCCGGAGCTGTAATTGGTAAAAAAATGGACAAACAAGCCGAAGAAATTCAAAAATCGGTACCTACTGCCAAGGTGGAGCGTGTAGGCGAAGGCATTGTAGTAGAATTTAGCAGCAAAATTTTGTTTGCCATCAACAAAGCTGATTTATCGGCAACGGCCAAAAATAACCTGAAAGACCTATTGACTGTATTGAACAAATACCCCGATACCAACATCGAAGTGCAAGGACATACCGATAATACCGGCACACCGGCACTTAACCAAACCCTTTCCGAAAAAAGAGCCGCCGGTGTAGCCGCCTACTTAATTCAAAACGGCATTGCCGCTTCGCGTATTACCACTAAAGGTTACGGACAAACGGCGCCCAAATACAGCAATGATACCGAAGAAGGACGTTCACAAAACAGAAACGTACAATTCGAAATTTCTGCCAATGAAAAAATGAAGGCCGAAGCAGCTAAAGAAGCAAGTGGGGGCAAATAAATATTGATTTTTTTGTAGTAACCCAATCGTATTAAAGGTATTTAACAACAGCAGGTAACATTACCGGGTGTTGTTAAATACCTTTTTTATACTGATATACTGCTGCCAATTGGTTTAAGTGCCAACATAACTGTTGCAAGTATGCCAAATGAGGGTACAACGTTTACCATTACCTTTTAAAACCACCCATGCATAAAAAAGCCCGAGCTATTGCTCAGCCTCATTGTTCTAAGGTTTGTCAAATTACCCTTACAAAGTTGCTTTATGCGCATTGATTGCAGCTATATAAGCGTCTATTTCGGCAATTTGCACGGCCAATAATGCGGCATCTAATTCGGTATCGAGTAGCAATGCGGCACCCCCCTTTTGTATTCTTTCTTCCAAATTGTCTTTTCTGTCGTTTAGGCGGCGCAACCTACCTTGGTAATCTTCTTTTTGGCTGCCTTCAGGCAACGCGGCAATAGCCGCTGCTTTTTACAACCCCACAAAAAGTTAATAGTACGCTCACCCGGTAAATTCTTTTTCAAGTATATCGAGGTATTTTCTAAACGTATAGGTTTTGTTGCGTTGTTTGTCATCTAACTTTTCTAATATACCCAATTCCACCAACGATTCCACTAGTTTTTGAGCTGTTTTGTATAGGCTGTTTGTAATGCTAGCTACATCGTTAATTGAAAGTACGGGTGTGTAACAAAGCTGCTCTAATACGATCAGTGCATTTTTTACAAACGTTGCCGATTTGCTATTGATTTTTTGGGTGCAAGTACCTAACAGCGCATCTATTGCTCGCACTCTTTTTACAATATCATCTGATGAGGCTTTAACTCCTCGCAGATAGTATTTTATCCAACCTTCATAATCCGACTTGGTTCTTACAGCTTCTAATCGATGGTAATATTCGCTTCTATATTTCATAAAGAAAAATGACGGATACAACACTGGCTCGTTAATAATGCCGTAATCCATCATCATTAACACCATCAATAACCTTCCAATGCGACCATTGCCATCTAAAAATGGGTGTATGGTTTCAAACTGTACGTGGGCAAGCCCTATTTTGATTAATGGCAGCATGGTACTATCCTCATGAATGAACTTTTCTAGCCCTCCCATTAAATCGTTAATGTAATGTGCCGGCGGCGGCACAAGATTGCCCACAAACACAGGTACTTTTCTGTACCGGCCCGGGCTTTTGCTTTCGCCTCGCACACCAGACAAAAGTTTGCTGTGACACTCTCTGATTAACCGTGACGAAATGG
>JAIXOS010000350.1 GCA_027486695.1 Chitinophagaceae bacterium
AGCCCCGTGTAGCTGCTTTAAAAAATGAATAATTGTGTAATCGGCTTATCCAATATTAAAAGGAAGCAGGTGTTTTAATCTTCGTAGCCACTTTTAATGACTGTTGAAATCATTTTAAATTGCTCCTTAGCTGTAAACAAATGCTTGGTAAAGGCAGGAATGATAATACCATCTCCCAAATTAAGTTTAAATTGTTTGTCGTCAATCATTAAGTCTGCCGAACCGTCAATAATTTGAATATACGTATCAAATGGCGATAGTCTTTCCGCAAGTTCTTCTCCCGCATCAAACGACGAAACGGTGATGTTACCGGTCGATTTTTTGATGATGGTTTTACTAACCACTGCATTCGGTATATATTCAATAATTTCTACTACAATGTGTACTTTTCCTTTTGCCATTTCTGTTAAGTCTGTGTGGTTAAGCATGGTGGTGTATTGAGTTTCGTTTGTAACGGTCTATATGTGTGTAAAAGGGTTCCACAAAGGAAATTTTATTCAGCTACACAAGTACCTACCATGTAGTTTGTGGGTAGGTAAAGCTTACAATCTTCCTTGAATTTCACAAAGGTATGTTTATTTATTTTAAAATGTTTATATTGTTCTTGTGGTTACTTACATAATTCACACATTTGCCAACATCTATAGCACTTTGTTTAGGGTAAAAGCGGCTAGACGGTAGCCTTTAGTAGGGTGTGAGCCAGAGGCCGGAACCACTATTAAGCTGTATGGGCGTTGGCACCGTTCTACGGCAACAAGTCTATTGAACAACCAACCATAGGGCATCCGGCCATCACATGCATTGTTTTAAACAGTTTTTTGCCTCCTCGCATTGTCAAATAGGCATGAGTAGATGGCTATTTGCTTTGATTGAGCAAAGGTTTAGTGTACCTATTGTACCATTTCGTGGTTTGTTTGTGCCATTCATTTGTTGCTGTTTGGAAGTTCGTGATGGGCATAGTAGGTTTATGGTATTAATTGTTTGTAGTATGAAAAAACAGCTCTATAAATGGGCATGCCCCAACTTTTTTTACCGTATAGCCCTCATCATGTTTGTGGGGCTAATAAGCATCACCGGTAATGCCCAAACTACCCTCTTTAGTTATACCGCAGAAAACGATAATATTGGGAGTTTGCCATCAGGATGGGAGTGGTTTGGTACTTCTTCAGCGGCAACCGTGCAGTTCGATTCTGCTACTACTAACAAGATTATTCGTATCAATGCCGGTGCCACTACACCTTCTGCATACAGTACTGTACGGTTGCAAAAAACACTCGCTGCCAGTTATGGCACAGTACAATTAAGTTACAAAATTCGGTTTAATCGGTTAGCCAATGCCATCAATACAACCAATGCACCCAATTTTAATCGCTTTGGATTGAACGGCACAGCCGCTTCTTTCAATGCCGATAACAATACAGCCAACGCTACCACATCGGTGGCTGCCTTGGCATTGCAGGGCAATTTTAGACCCACAGCGGGCGGATCGTTTGCACCGGCCGGCAATTTTACACTTGCCAACAATGTTTGGTATCAGGTAAGCCTTACCATTAGCCGTAGCGGCACAAATCAAGTGTCGGTAGCAGGAACAATTGGGTTGGTATCCAACAATACCATTGCCAAAACCATCACCGGCACCATCAACACAACAACACCAACCAAGCTGCTTAATCAGTTTTCGTTCGATGTGCAAGCCATTTATCATTACAATACGCTCGATTTAGACGATATTCAATTGCAGTTACCTAGTACCGTTCCCGCTGCTAGCAATGTAACAATTGTAGGCAATGTGGAGGGCTTGCAAACCTTAGTTGGAAGTTATGCATTGGCAGGTGCCGATACCGCGGGCACCCAATTACAATGGGCGTCGTCCAACAGTGCTAACGGGCCTTTTGTCCCTATACCGGGGGCTACTTCGGCACAATACCAAGTTGCTCGCGGCGATGTGGGCAAATTCCTTTCGTTTACAGTATATCCCGCTTCGGCCAATGGGCTAATTACCGGCGTACCGGTAACGGCTATTACCAATACGGCGGTAGTACCACACAAGGGGCAGCCTTATATTACCAAGTTATTGCCCAAGGGGGCAGTTGCAGTAGGAAGTACTTTGCAGATAGATTATACCTACGAACATCCTAAGGGCATTGCAGAAAAAAATACACAGTACGTGGTATTGGCGTCCGATTCGTTCAATATTGGCTATTACAAAACTGTATTGACCGGTACTACCAATGCCACCAATGGTATCAATGTGGTGTTGGATAGTTCGTTAGTGGGTAAATATTTGCAAGTAGAGTTGCTTCCGCAAGATGTAGAGGGCAATTATGGGGCCTACGCAGAGTGGAAATCGCAGGTGGGTGTGCTGAATACCATTGCCATTAGCAATGTTCAATTTTTGTCCAATGGTTTCCCTATCGATAAGTACCAAGGTTTAATTGCCGGCAATGTACAGGTGCAGGCAACAGTAAGTAATTTTCATCCGGTCAATAGTCAAGCTGCACAATTATTGGTTCAGTTATACAATGGCAAAGGCACATTGGTGGCTACCCAAACGAGTGGCATTGTTAATGTAGCCAATCAATCTACGCAAACCATTGCAGCACCTTCGGTAGAAGTGTCTGCATTGGTAGATGGTCATTCATTAACCGTTACGTTGGTAGATGCGGCCAATAAACCGTTGGCTGCGCCGGAAAGAATAGGGGTTTTAGACGATGGAGATGCCGTATACCAATATTATGTAGACGATGGCGATAGCACTAGGGGCACCTATTTGTGGATACCACCCAATACCCCATTTATTCGAGGTATCATCATTGGCATCAAAAACAATGCGGAAACCCAAATTATGGAGTCTGCCGATGTACGCAAAGTGGCTGAAAAATGGGGCTTGGCAGAAATTTCAATTGTAATGTCGGGCAAAACCTATAATAGCACGTTAATATCCGGCCTTAGTTTCGACTTTACCAATCCTACCAATGCCAATAAATTCGACAGTATTATACAGGCCTTGGCTATTAAAAGTAACCATCCCGAATTAATCAATGCGCCATTTATACCAATGGCGCACTCCGCCTACATGGATTTTCCGTTTCATGTGGCCATGCGCGACAACAGCAAGTGCATTGCAGCCATTCCCATAAAATCGGGTGTGCCCAACATATATACTTATTACAAAGGTGCTGGCAATGGGGGCAGTAGTTTTGCACCTGCACCAACTGCCAATATGAACAATGTGCCTTTGTTATTTTACCAGGGATTGTTGCCCGAAACCATCGATAATCTTTTCAAAACCAATCCAATGCGTCCTTTAACGCAGAGCTTATCGTCGGGTTTTACCAACGCCTATCGCAGTGGCGATGATGGTTCGGGTAGCTATAAACCACAAAATGAATATGGTGGAGCGATAATCGATTTGGCCGAAGGCCATTTTAATGCTTTGCCGAGGGCAGTGGCCATTATTGCCAACTTTATCGACAAAGCCTGTGCTTATCGTTTGCCCGATACTTTACCGGCCAAAGTGAGCGATAAACCGGCACTGAAACCGCTCAATTTTTCAAAAGGTTGGTTGGTAGATCAAAACTATTTTAACAACAAACAAGCTGGAAAATATTTTGCTCCCGCACCGTACAACGAGTACAAAGGCAATAAAAAAACAGCCTTGTGGTATTTGGATGAAGCATTAGCCAAAACTTGCGAACAGCTAGCCGTAACCGAATACAACAAAAAAGTAGAACAATTTACCATTTATAAGCCCGACGGAACTCCCGATACGTTGTTTGAAAGTGTGATGAGCAAACAAATTGCTACCGGCCCACAGTACACCGATTCGTTGGGTATTATGCGATTGAAAATATTTTCGTTCGATAAACCTTGGCCAATAGATACCGTGTTGTTCGATAAAAACAATGTACTCACAGGCCCACCTTCGTATAGTACCAATGTTTTGTTGCCCGGAGTTACCCAATTACCTATCACCAATTTGCCGGTAAAAACGAAAACAAGTGCTAGCTGTTACCAACACATTGGCAATTTAGAATACAAATTACGCTTTTATCGCTACAACCCCAATGCCGGTGGATATACCCAAAGTTATGTGGCTTTGTATCGGGAGGGTAACGATACTGTTGCCGCGTCGGTACGCAATGTGCGTATCGACCGTACACAAAGTACCATACCGGGTTTGCAGGCACAAACCATTAGCTTTCCCGATGTGCCGCCAATAGCTGCCTCCACGCGCTATGTTTTGCTGCAAGCGAAAGCCTCTTCAGGCATGCCGGTTGCCTACTTTGTACGTTCCGGACCGGCAATAGTGGTCAACAATCAATTGATTATTACGCAAATACCCGAAGGAAGTAAGTTCCCAATTCCTATCAGTGTAGCGGCATATCAAGTTGGCCGAACAGGTGTTGGTGGGGTGTATGCTGCGCCAACAGTGTATAAAACCGTTTGGATTCACAATATTGCTCCCAATAAGCCACAAAACTTACAGGCTAATGTATTAACTAACACTGCACTACCCCGTATTGCATTGAATTGGCAGCCGGTGGTAGACAGTTTGGTGTATGCATACGAAATTTGGAGAGATGGCATTAAAATAAGCACCGTTAGCAATACCGCTTATATTGATAGTTCTGTAGCATTGAATAGTCAATACTTGTACCATGTTACAGCTTTGAATACAAAGGGTAATTACAGCGATAGCTCCAATCAAGTAGCAGTGGTGGTGCCCAATATTTTACCTATTTCCATTAGTTTGTTTAAAGCCCAACCCTTGGCTACGGGTAGTGTAGCATGCAGTTGGCAGGTTGCAAGTACCATCGGCATAGAGCAATTGTTGTTGGAAAGAAGTGCGGATGGCATTACTTACGAATCTATTTATTCAGTAAGCCATGTTGCCAATAGTAAGCAATTGTATGAAGATTCGTTAACCAATGTGTTGTCGGGCAGTGTTTATTATCGTTTGCGAATTGTTGAGCAAAATGGTAAACAATATTATAGTCAGGTGGTAAAAGTGGCATTGCCCAATACTTATTTAGGCATGCGCCCTATGGTTAATCCTTTTGGACAACAACTTGCTTTGGCTGTTCGCACAGTGGCTAATGGTACTATAAACATACATTTGCTAAACAATAGGGGCGCTGAATGCTACAACAAACAAGTATACTTAACCAAGGGAAAACATACAGTAATGTGCAATACCGCTCATTTGGCCAAGGGTAGTTATTGGTTGGTGGTTCAAAGCGCTTATCAACGTATTACGCAGCAAGTAGTGAAAGAGTAATCCAAGCATTTGTGCTTGAATGGTAGTGCCTTCCATGCTTCAAAGAAGGCCTGCCATTCATTGGCAAAGGTGGTAAAGGGGTAATTTTAGTACCGTCTATGTTGGCCTATAGGCCACATAGTGCAGATGCTGATATTAAACCTTTTACCAACTTGGTGTTAGCGGTAGTTTTTTCTGTTATTTGCTTGGCGATTGATGTAATGCTATTCTGTTTCCTTCTGTGTCTTCAAATTCTGCAACAAATCCTAACCCATTGTCTGTCTTTGGATATAAAATTTGTCCACCGTTTTCAGTTGCAAGTTTTAATGTTTTGTCAATATTCAATGTTTTAAAATATATTACTACACCATTTTTTGTCGGTTTGTAAATTTCGCCCTTTGCTAATGCTCCTGAAATTCCTGTCTGTCCGTCTGTAAATGGAAATAATGCCATTTCGTTGTGGTCGATCACTTCTTTTTGAAAGTCAAATTGAAAAACGGATTTGTAAAACTTTATTGCTCTGTCAATGTCGGTTACAGGAATTTCAAAATATACAACTGGATTAAAACTTGTTTCCATTTGCTTGTAATTTTTTTTCTTTTCTTCTTTTGCCTTATCGTTTGTTGTATGGTTGCAATTAGTTAAACTCAAAAAAAGTAGTCCACTGTAAAGTAAAGTTGTCAATTTGTATTTTGTCAGTGTCATTTTTTTCTTGTCTTTAATTTTGGGTGTCGCTCGCAAAATTACCGCTAACTCTGTAATAGACGAAAATCTGTTTATAACCAACTTATTATCAGTAATTTATCTACTAGGTATTTCCCATTAACCCAGTAGGCTTTTCAAATGCCGCTATCTCTATTTTCAATTGCTTGGATTCGGCTTTAAGGGCGGTTAGCTCGGTGCTTTGTTGTTCAATGGCTTTTGGAATATGTTACCTTTTTCAATTACCCAAACACTTAATCGTAACCCACGCTTACCCACTTCAAAACCGCATAGCCCCACCTAAAAACTAAGCTGAGGTACTAAAAACCTAGGCTGTTGTAGTTTTGAAGTGGTAGTGGGGGACTTCATAATTAGGCTGACGCAACTTTTTGGTGGGTAAGGGTACATCAACATTTAGTAGCACTTCATTTTGAAGTGGGTACCCCCACTTACCTAAGGGGGGATA
>JAIXOS010000403.1 GCA_027486695.1 Chitinophagaceae bacterium
CAATCAAAAAACGTTCATTCAAATATAGATATTTCATCTTTATGTTAAAAAAAACGGTACTACCATTTATACCGATGCTACTGTTTCTGCCGCGGTTTTCCAAAGCACAAGGCTATTTTTTGCCCGAAATATCCGAAACATACATTACCAAGTTGATAACTTTGGCAAAACAGAACTACCCAAGGGCAAAAAGTATGGAGTTACGTGTAAAAATGGCCAATGACAACGTAAAAAAAGTGAAAAACTCTTGGTTCGACTTTGTGAGTTTTTCTGCATCGTACAGTCCTTCCAATACCACTACCCTTACAGGTTTGTCTTTATCGGGCTATCAGGCATCTATGTCGGTAAACTTAGCGGGCCTATTACAAAAAAAGTATTCCATACGTCAAACAAAAGACGATTACACAATGGCACTACTTAGTAAAGAAGATTTTTACATTTCGCTAGAAAGCGACGTGCGGGCACGTTACATAAAATATTTACAACAAACCATTGCATTAAAAGTACAAAACCAAACGGCTGTAGAGGTTTTTGCGAGCTACAAATTGATTAAGTACAAATATGAAAAAGCAGAGGAAAGTTTTGACTCCTACAGCAAATCATTGGTTTCGTATACCGAAATACAACAAAATATCATTGCTTCTGAAGCAGCCTTATACATGGCCAAAATAAATTTGGAAGAACTTATTGGAAAAAAACTAGAAGACATACGCTAAATGGAATTCAAAAATTTTATATACCTCATTTACAAACAAAAGTACGCGATGCTGCTAACGGCGGCGGCGGCGGTATTTGTAACGTTTACATTAACAAAAAAAATGCCCGATTCGTATTCTGCAAAAGCTAGAATTGCTACGGGCTTGGTAGACCAATCGGAAGCGATGCTTTTTAGCTCCGAAGGCGATTTGGGTGAGTCGCAAATCAACTTACAATTTGCCAACTTGATACAAAGCATGCAATTAAAAAAAATGCTCGATCAAGTATCGTATAAATTGATGCTCAACGACTTGCAACATCCTGATTCTGCATTTAGAAAACCTAGCAAAAAATTATTGGCCGTATCGGACAAAGACAAACAGCACATTACAGAATTATTACTTTTAAAATACAAAAACCGGGAACCTTTGTATTTGTTTAACGCCAAAGAAAACGCCGTAAACGAATTAATTGGCTCGATGGGCTATGATATAGAATCAATTAAAAACAAATTAGGTATTGGCCGTGCATCAAACAGCGATTTTATTGACCTTGATTTTGAATCGGAAAGCAAACAAATGCCCGCATTTGTGTTGAACACCCTTTGTACCGAATTTATTAGTTATTATACTTATTTAACAAAAGAGAACAAAATTAAATCGGTTAATTTTTTAGAACGTTTGCTACAAGAAAGAAAAGAGGCCATGAACGGGCAATTGCAAAAGCTCAAAAATTACAAAATTGAAAACAGAATTTTGAATTTGAGCGAGCAAGCGAAAAGCTTATATGCACAAATTTCGGCCTACGAAGAAAGACAAGCGAGCACCGAAAAAGAAATAATAGCCATGTCGGGTACTATCCGAAAAATAGAAAATAAATTTAACCCGAAAGACCGACAATATATTGAGAACACCCTTATCAAAATCAACAACGACATCATTAATACAAAGGAAAACCTACGGAGAACAACCGTTGATTACATTAAAAGCAATTACGATCCTAAAATCAAAATAAAAATAGACTCGCTACAAACGGTTTTAACCTCCGAAATTCAACTATCTACCGATAAATATATCTTAAATCCATTAGCCACCAAAGAAGCATTGATTGCTCAAAAATTGAATTTTGAAATTCAATTAGAAATGGCTAAAAACAGCGTAGCTACCGTAAACAACCAATTAGAAAAACTCTACAAACGTTTCGATAAGTTGGTACCGCACGAAGCCGTTATTCAATCGTTTGAGTCGGAAATTGATATCGCCAAAAAAGAATACCTTGAATTAGAGAACAAATACAACCAAACGAGCATGGAATCCGGCTTCGTGCTTCGATTGAAGCAAATTGAAATGGCTATGCCCGGTCCACCGGCCCCTTCTAAGCGTATGATTTTGGTAGCAGCAAGCGGTGTTATTGTTGTAGTAGTTTATATTATTGTGCTATTCATTGTATTTTACATGGACGATTCCATTAAAGTATCGAAAGAATTGGCGAACAAAACAGAAACAGTGGTTTTGGGCTATTTACCCGAATTAAGAAAATCGCTCTTAAACCTGCAAGATGTATGGGATAAAAGTGCTGCCAACCCCGATTACCAAAAATACAAAGACCTGTTACGCTCAGCTAGGTTTGAGGTAGAACAGGAATTAAAATCGGATAAAATTGTAGCACTTACCAGCTTAGGTTCGGGCGAAGGCAAAACCTTTGTAACACTAAGTTTGGCTTATGCCTACAGCGTTACCAACAAAAAAGTACTGATTATTGATGGCAATTTTGAGAATCCGGATGCGACTGAAATTAGCAAAACCACGCTTTTCATTGAAGACATCATCCATCGTAACTTACAAGAACAGCCTCTGGTTGCCACAAGTAACGTTACCGTTTTGGGAAACAAAGGGGGCGATATTTCGCTATACGAACTCTGTAGCGAGCAGCACATACGAGAACAAATACAGCAATTAAGCCAACAATTCGACTTAATTATTATTGATACGCCTTCATTGGAAGCACTCAATAAAGCCAAAGAATGGCTGGTTTTGAGCAATAAAGTGGTGAGTGTGTATCTTGCTAATTTCAGTATTGATGGTGCCAAACAAATGCGCATTAACTATTTAAAAGAACTAGATGGTCAGTTTGCAGGTTGGATATTAAATAAAGTAGCACAAAAAAAATCCAGACTGCAACGCATTATTTGGAAACTTAAAAGCAGAAAAAAACGTAAGAAACATGTTAAGTAATTTCCTATATAGTTGGTGGATATTGATACAAGTGCTTATTGGCTACAACCTAGTTATGCCAATTGTACTGTATATATTGTATGTATGTAAACCCAAAAAAACGACCCAAACACCAACACCGCAGGGTAAGGAAGCGGATTATGCCATCATTGTTACTGCCTACGAGCAAACACATACTCTGCCACCCGTTATTGCATCTTTATTACAACTACAATACAGCAATTACCTCATTTATATTGTTGCCGACAAGTGCGATGTGAGCAATTTACAATTCAATAGCGATAAAGTAATTGTACTGCGTCCTCCGGAAACCCTTGCAAGCAATACCAAGTCGCACTTTTATGCCATTAAACATTTTCAGCGTTCTCACGATCGATTGACCATTATTGACAGCGATAATTTGGTGCAATCCGATTATTTGCTAGCCCTCAACCAATTGTTCGATGCAGGATACATAGCTGTACAAGGGGAACGAAAAGCCAAAAATTTAAATACCACTTTTGCCTGTTTAGATGCTGCGAGAGATATCTATTATCATTTTTACGATGGAAAGGTGCTTTTTCAAATAGGGTCATCCGCTACCCTAGCGGGTTCGGGTATGGCATTCACAGTGGATTTGTATAAGGAATGTTTGGCACATTTGACTATTTCGGGTGCCGGATTCGATAAAGTTTTGCAGAAAGAAATTGTATTGCGCAAGCATCGTATTGCTTTTACCGATTTAGCGGTGGTATACGATGAAAAAACTGCCGAAAGCGAACAATTGGTAAAGCAACGGGCTAGATGGATTAATACTTGGTTTAAGTACTCCAAATTTGGCATACACATTTTATGGCAAGGTATCAGAGGCGTCAATTTTAATCAAACTATTTTTGGCCTAGTGTTACTGCGCCCTCCGCTATTTATTTTTCTTCTATTGTCTGTACTATTTACAATGATTAATTTATTACTCAACCCGCTACTTGCACTAATATGGCTAATGGCTTTATTGCTGTTTGTACTCGGCTTTGCAATTGCTTTATGGAGCAGCGAGGTAGATGAACGAATATGGAAATCGCTGATAAACATACCTACCTTTATTTTTTTCCAGGTTCGTTCGTTAATGAAAGCCAAGAATGCCAATAAACATTCGGTAGCTACCAAACATTCCTTTACCGAAACGCAACAGCCGTAAAATTGAATGCCATGCGAACGCAACCCTAATTAAAATACGATAAAGAAAAAAAAGAAAAATAAAAAAAAAATACAGATATCATAACCCGTAAAGTAGCCATCCTATTTATTTTAACCATGATGATTTTCTTTTTTCTTAAAATGCTTTTACCCTCCTCGCCCGATTAATGAATTTTTCGATACCCATAGAACCCGAAAAAAAAGAACAAAAATCCGTAGTTTGGAAAAATATACGGCAGTGGATTGTTATTGAAAAATTCAATAACCCATTTGGATTTATATGTTTACTAGCATTAGGAGTATTGATTGCGGTTGGTATAGCAACAAAAGGAATTACCATCGGTATAACAATCATTGCACTACTTTCTGGACCATTGGCACTCTATTTTGTAACAACCAATACAGAATGGTCCTTAATTACCTACATGACGCTTGCCTTTTCCATTATGGTTCTACTAAGACTAGGATTCCCATTTCCTTTAGGAACGATTATGGATGGCATGCTTTTAATGTTTTATCTGAATTTCTTCATCCAAAACAAAATAAAAAACGAATGGGAAAGGATACAAAGCCCCATTAGTAAATGGATTTTGATTTGGATTATTTATAATTTACTAGAACTTGGCAACCCTTCGGCTACATCAAGATTGGCGTGGGTGTATACCGTGCGTACAGTGGCTATTGTAGCTTTAAGCTTTTACATTTACCTTTTCAATATTCGTACCAAAGCGTTTCTAAAAAAATTGCTTAAAATTTGGCTTTTTTATTGTTTGCTAGCTGCTTGGTATTGTTTTAAACAAGAGTTTTTTGGCTTTTATAAATTTGAAGACGATTACCTGCACTCTGACCCCAACATTATGCTGTTGCTGTACTTGGCCGGACATTGGCGAAAGTTCTCTTTTTTAAACGACCCAGTGGTGTATGCCTACAACATGGCCGTAGCCTCGGCAATCTGTATTGCCTTATTAACGGGACCTGTTTCAAAACGGAATAAATACATACTCATATTTTTAATTTTTTCCTACTCGTTCAATATGATTTTTTCAGGTACACGGGGAGCGTTTCCGTTAATACCTGTAGCCATTATGCTGTATGCCATTATGCGCTTTAGTAAAACGGTATTGGTAATGGCCATCATTTTTGCCATCTTTTTTGTAGGACTCATTTTTGTACCCACCTCTAACCAAAACATTCTCCGGTTTCAAACGGCTTTTCGGCCCAATAAAGATGCCTCCTATATTGCACGAAAAATCAATCAGGCGCGCATCAAACCATTTATTTGGTCGCACCCAATGGGAGGCGGCCTAGGTTCTACGG
>JAIXOS010000004.1 GCA_027486695.1 Chitinophagaceae bacterium
GCATTATTCTTAAGAAAAATACATGCAGTAACATTTAAAGGGTTTTTGCTAAAACTAGTTATGTTTATTTTAGCTTTTACCTTGAAGAAAATTACTCTCTAAATAGCAACTTGGGTTAAGTAGTGTGCTAAGTAAGGCATACCAATCATCATGGGTATGGCGGTGATAAGCACCAAAGAGATAACATAGGATAATTTTTTGGAGTCGCCTTTAATAGCTCCGGAGGTAGCTATAGCAGCAGAAACACCACAAATAGATACCGCACTAGCTAGCATCATCGTCATTTCGCTATCTACTTTTAACTTTTTACATACCCAATAAGCAACATACCAAACCGACACTACTACCAACAATGCTTGTATTAACCCTAATGTACCTGCTTTTAAAATATCGCCAAATAGAACACTTGTTCCAAGTAGTATTAAACCAACCTTTACGTATAACTCTGTAGATAGTGCCTGTTTAAGCCAAGCGGGAATAGTGAACAAATTGCTCAATAATAGGCCTATAGATAAACTAATAATTACCGCCTCTAAATTTAGCCCACGTACTTGTGCGCTGCCAGCAACTATGAGTGCTACTACAGTAAGCATGTATACAAGCGGAAAACCAACCAACATGCTTTTAATAGATTTGCCGGTAACTAGCGCACCCAATGCAGCAACAACTGTTACAAATACCCATTGCCAAAGTAGTAGTTGGATATTGTGTGTGGAAAAAACTTTGTAAACCAAATCCGTACCATTGCTCCAGTTGTATACGGGTATTGGCAACACAAAGCCGGAAAGGGTAACCACAATGGTTATAAAGCCGAGCAAAACAACTGCCCAATCTTCATGCAGCATCAAATTTTGTTGCCTTATTTTCATACAATTTTCTTATCACTTATTTTAATGCTACTAATTTAGCGTCTAACTCATTTTTTAAATTTTTAAGCCCGGTACGTTGCAACACAATGTTGCCACGGTTGTACAAAATGATGTAGGGAAATGCGGTTACTGTTTTAAGTGAGGCAATTAACTGAGGACTATCTTCCAACTCTAATTCAACCACTTTTAATGCTGCTCCATACTCTTTTCTCAAAGAATCTAAAATAGGTTTTACACGTTTACAAGCACCACAGTACTCCGAGCCAATATCTACCAATACCAATTTATTGTCGGTTAATATTTTTTTATATGCCTCTGTAGACAATCCTTGCGTAGCGGCTGTAAAATAGGGTTGGCCACTACCTACCCAACTACCAATGCCTGCCAATAAATCATGCACATCGGTAAAGCCTTTGCTAATTAAATCTTTTGCCAAAGCTGTGCTTCTGCCGTTTTGGATAGAGTAAATTAAAACAGGTTTGGTTTTATCAAGGGCATTGATACGCTGTTCAAAACCCGGCACTTGCGCATTGATATTGATGGCATTGTAAAGATGATTTTTGGCAAACTCTTCAGGACCCCGGGCATCTACAATTTGTGCCTTTGGATCTTGCTTTATTTTGGCAATAAAGGTTTGAATATCAATAGTTATATCGTTGGTTTGAGCCAATAACCCGCCAATTGAAAAGAAAGTAGCTACCAATAAAAGAAGTTGCTTTTTCATGTTGTGTTTTTTTATTTATTTAAAATTTCAAATTAATTATATCCCTCATTTTGAGTAAGCAAGGGGTTAGATAAGATATCTTGTTTGGGCAATGGAAAGCGGAGTTTGTAAGCATCTGCTATTTTCAACTGTGTTTGCGCTGTTTTTGTTCTTATCAAATCGAACCAACGGTGGCTTTCAAATGCCAGTTCCAATCTACGTTCATCTTGAATTTTATTAAACAAATCGGTTGCATCGTTAACAGATACAATTGTGGGCACCTTTGCTCGTGAGCGAATTGCATTTAAATCGCTTAACCCGCCGTCAGTATTGTTTTGCTTGGCTCTTGCTTCTGCTCTTATCAGGTATAATTCGGCAAGGCGAATGGCAAACACTTGGTCATCACCCGTAGCAATTTTAAAGTTCATGTTTCCATAAGTTACTCCAGAAATGGTTAACAACAATGCCGAACGGTCACCACCTTTTGCGGGGTCTTTTAACAAAGCAATCAAATCGTCTGTAGGCAATAATTCCCTCCTACCACCGGTAACGTTGCTCGCAAACCAATTGGTTGCCCACGTATTTTTATTGTTCACGGTATAGGCAATTTCAAAAACAGATTCGGTGGTATTTTTGGTGGTATAGAAAGCACTGTAAGGTGCTACTAATTTAAAATCGGTCGTATTGTTAATAACCTCAGTAGCATTTGCCTCGGCTTTTTGCCAATTTTCCAAATACAAATACAAACGGGCTTTCAATGCTTTGGCTGTGTACAAATTTGCTCTATTTCGATTAACTGTAGTGGGTAGCAGCGCTATGGCACTATCCAAATCACGTTCAATTTGTTCGTATACTTTTTCAATTTCCACATTTGCTAAAGCGCTTTGAACTGAGGTGGTAGGCTTTAGTTGAATAGGCACTTTACCCCAAATACGGGCTAAATCAAAGTAGCTGTACGCCCTAATAAAAAAAGCTTCTCCCCGATGGTTGTTGCGATTGGTTTGTGTGTACGTAACATCGTTAATGGTGGGCACCACCTGTATGATGTGGTTGGTGAGATTGATGGTTTTGTAAATACCACCCCAAAGCTCTAAAACACGGGTATTGGTTGCAAAAATATCGTGCACCCAAAACTCCCGATTGGTAGGTGTGTTGCCTACCCATTTTACGTTATCGCCGGAAAGGTTCACAACATATCGAAAAGTATTGCCCTGGTAGGCATTGGCGCCAAGTGTACTGTATGCCCCAATTACTGCTGCCGAAGCGCTCTTTTTGTCTACAATAGCTCCTGCATCGCTAACATACAATTCGGAGGTGGTGTCTAGCACCTTGGTGCAAGATGCCAATAAAATTGGTGCAAAAAACAAGTATAATATATGTTTTAGTTTAAAAACTAGCATGGTTGTTTTTTTAAAAATGTGAAAAAATGAGCAATTAAAATCCGATGTTAAAACCAGCTTGTATGGTTCTTGGTTGTGGCGCAATTGCTTGATCGTATCCTAGAACATTATCGTCGTTTGCTACTGTATTCACTTCAGGATCTACCCCTTTGTATTTGGTAATGGTAAATAAATTAGTTGCCATTAAATACACTCTTAGTGAGGAAATTTTAGCGTGTTTTAGTAATTCTTTGGGCAAGGTATAGCCAACAGAAATGTTTCTAAAACGTATGAACGAACCATCTTCCATGAAGCGACTAGGGATAATACTAGCATTGTTGCCGGTAGCAGTTAAACGTGGCACGTCTGTAATATCTCCATCTTTTTGCCAGCGACCTAATTGTTCTTGCTGCATGGCAAAAACCCCATTTCTAGATCCGCCGTGCCCCATACGATAGCGGGTATTGTTCCATATTTTATTGCCGATGGAATAATAAATAAATGCTCGAACATCAATATTCTTAAAGAGGGAGAACTCGTTAGAAAAACTGCCAAAATAGCTCGGCCAAGCATTGCCTACAATTTGCAAATCGGCGTCGCTGAGTTTGCCATCTTTGTTTACATCGTCGAACAAAACATCACCCGTTTTTGGATTGACTCCCAATTGCTTGTGTACATAAAAAGAATACAATGGTGATCCTTCTTTAATGATTCCCTGACCACCACTTTTCAAAATGGGGATATCGAGTTTTTCTACATTGTTTCGGTTTGTGGAAATATTAAAACTACTATTCCAGCTAAAATTTTTACTTCGAATAATTTCTCCGTTTAAAGTCAATTCTATACCCTTATTACTCATTGCACCTGCATTAGCAAAAATGGATGAAAAACCCAATTGACTTGGTACGGGTAGTTGTAACAATAAATCGGTAGTTTGTTTGTTGTAATAATTAAACTCTGCGGTAAGCCGGTTTTTGAATAAACCAAACTCGATTCCAAGGTTTAACTGTTTGGTTGTTTCCCACCGCAAATCTGGGTTAGGCAATTGAAAGGGCGTAATTCCGGATACGTCTTGGTACGTATTTCCACCGCTCCACAAGCCTTTGGCGGCAAAATCGGGAATGCCATTTTGGTTGCCGGTACTACCATAACTTGCTTTGAATTTGAGCTCGGAAAATACCTTAAGGTTTTTTATAAATTCTTCCTGACCAGCTCGCCACGAAAAACCGGCTGCGGGAAAATAACCCCATTGGTGTTCAGCACCAAAACGAGAGGAAGCATCGGCTCTTAAATCAACATCAAGTGTATATTTTCTTTTGTAGCTATAACTTACCCGGCTAAAATAGGAAAGCAAACTGGCATTGGTAATGCTAGAACTGCCGGTTTGTACCGCAGCCGATGCTATGCGTGAAAACTGATCGGTTGGAAACCCAGTACCTGTAACGGACGTGTTTTCAAAAGATTCTTTTTGTACGGTATTTCCTACAATTGCATTGATACTGTGCTTATTGGCAAAAGTGGTGTTATAGGTAATTATCTGTTCGTTAATTAAGGTTACATTGCGCGTCAAGGCAGAGGTGGCAGTACCATTAATCGGCGCTTGGCCTTGCTGCATTTTAGAATTGAAATAGTTGTCTTCTTTGTTTTCGCTGAAATCAATGCTCCAGCTTGTTTTAAATTTTAAGCCCGGCAATACGGCATACTCACCGTAAATATTTCCAATACCCCTTGTCCCTTTTGCGTCAAACTTAATTTCGCTAATTGCAGCAACCGGATTTTCAAAAAGCGATGGGCGCGCATAACTGCCATCGGCATTATACAGAGGAAAATAAGTAGGTGTATACAAAGCACCATTTACAGCACCGTAAGGCACGTTGTTATTGGGACTCATTTTTCTTGAGGTGCTTACGCCATTCACGCTTACACCTATTTTAAGCTGTTGGCGCAACTGATGATCTAGGTTTACTTTGGCAGTAATACGCTGAAAACCATCAGGTTTTACGATTGCTTCTTGCTTAAAAAAATTACCACCAACATAATAAGTAGTTTTTTCATCGCCTCCGGTAAAAGATGCATCTAAATTGTGGGTAGGCGCCGATTGAAATACCAAACCAATTCTATTGACCGTAATTTGTTCCTCCGGTAAGCCAAGTCCACCCTCCGCTTTTGGTCTAAATGGCCGTGTAGCAAATGGCTTACCATCATTGGCCCAAGTTTCATTTTGTAAAATGGCTTCTTGCTGACCGGTTAATGTTGGCCAAAATTTCCTAGCTTCAGATACACCATAATAGTAGCCAATATTAATTTTTGATTTACTATTTAATTTGCCATGTTTCGTGGTTATTAATATCACCCCATTGGCACCTCTAGAACCATAGATAGCCGTTGCATTGGCATCTTTTAATACCTCGATAGATTCAATATCAGCAGGATTTAAATCTGCTATAGGCGATGTTTGTTGTCCGCCTGTAGTAATACTTTGCAATGTGCGATTATTGATAAAAACACCATCAACTATATACAATGGATCGTTGCTAGCATTGATAGAAGTAGTACCGCGTATGCGTAAAAACACTTTAGAACCAGGAACAGAAGTATTGGCAGTTGCCAACACACCACCTGCTTGACCTTGCAACAATTGGTCTAATCCTGCGGCAGGAACATTCGTAATTTTATTAGGTGCTATTGTTGAAACTGCACTAGTAACCGTTTTTCTGCTTTGTTCGCCATAACCAACTACCACTACATCGCTCAATTGCTCATCACTTTCTTGAAGTGCAATAAGTACATGACCATATTCGCTAATTGGAAGCTCAATCGTTTTGTAACCCACGTAGCTAATAACGTATACCAATGGAACACGCTGCGCTGTTATAAACTTAAAATTTCCGTTTTTATCGGTTGCTACTGTGTGTGTAGTGCCTTTCATTTGAACTGTGGCTCCTTGTAAAGGAACTTTAGAGCGGTTGTCTATAATTTTTCCTGATAGAGATACGTTCTTTTGCTGTGCAAAAGCATAGCTTGCGCCAATAATTATTGACCACACACAAAGTATAGCCAGCTTAGTATAGAAGTTTATTAAACTATTTTGCATTGTATTTTTTTTAAATAAATCTTACACTTGTCTTATGTGAAAGCATATGTACGGCGTACCTATAATGCACCTGTAAAAACAATTGTATAAAGTACCACCCAATATTCAAAAGCTTGAACAGGATGCATTATAGGCACGACAATACATGCCAGAAGATTACTGTATGGAAAAAAGTGGAACTAGCAACAACAACTGTTATTGACAAATAAATGTGAGAGTACCACCACGATACTTTGATGTGCAGCTACTAAACGCTGCATGAAGATTGTTAACATTGAAATCAATTTTAATTAATTGGGGATAATACTTGCCGGTGGTAAACAAGTGCATCCAATAGTCTATCTTTTCAGTAGGCAAAACTAACGTTAAAATTCATTCCGCGTTAGCTTTTGTTAAAAAAAGTGAAAAAAAAGTGAAACCGGCTAGAATGGGGTTTTAAGTTATTGTTTCTGAACGAAAAAAATTTCAAAAACTATTGACTATCTATAGGAAATCCAATTTTGATTAAGCTATCTAAAGCACCTATACTTACTACTTGCTTATTTCTCAATATTTGCAAAGTATCTGCTGCCTTACCGCTGCGATGCCCTGAGCGGCAATAGAGATAAAGGGGTTTACTTTGATCTAAAGCTGTCATTTTTTCAATAAAACCACTTGCTTTACAATCAATATTTTGTGCATATAGAATGTGTTTCGCCTTGAACTCATCGGGAGTTCTTACATCTATTAAATAAACTTTATTCTTTTTTATACGTCGCAGTAATTTTCGAGCCTCTTTAGCAGATAGCGTAATAGCCGGTTTATGTGCTGTTGCTGCCAAGGTGTCTTTTGGCAAAAAACACTTCTTAAAGTCACTATGTAACGACGACACAATTGACTTAGCTGTGCTCTGTTGTGCCAAAAGCAAAAAAGCACCAAAAAACATAGTAAAAATTAAGGTGAAAAACCTTGTAGAAAGGTTTTGAAGTGTGTTATTCATTTGAAGCGGTTTGATAAAATTAGTCAAGCATTTTGCAATGAAACCATCCAATAATGACACAAAATGACTATTGATTGGCTTACAAACCTTGTTTGAGTAAAAAATGCGCCTGTGAAGTAACTACACGAGTTGTAATCCACCAAATAAAAAGCCCCTTTACAGCAAACGGCAAAGGGGCTTGAAGATGAAATAACTGTATGTTTAATTGGCACTTGCCATTAAATCGATACTGCGATTGATAAAGTTGGTGAGGTCGTTACCTTTTAACAACCCTTGCGATAACAAGGCCAAATCTGCCAAAGAGCGTATTTGTTTTTCTTGCTTCACAGTGTCGTCTTCTTTTAACAATGTTTGGTACAAACTGTGGTTACCGTTTACTGTTAGGGTAACTTCATCGGGCATTGTTGCATAAAATGCGGCCATACCGCCACCAATTGCGCCCATGTCTTTCATTCTGCGCATAAACTCAGGTCGAGTAGCAATAACCGGAGGTGCATCGTTACTCAAGCCCTTTACTTCCACCGTTAAATGCAGGTTGCTAACAGGTACTTCAAACAGCTTTTTGAGGTTTTCGGATTCCTCTTTGCTTAGCACACTTTCCGCATGTTCTTGTTTATCAATCAAGTTATCGGTAATATCGGCATCTACCCTATTAAACGCCACTTGTTCCCATTTCATTTCCATGTGGTTGATGAAAGAAGCATCTACCAACGTTTCAGCTTTTACTACCAAGTACCCTTTGTTTTTAGCAGCCTGTATGTACGCATCTTGTTGTATAGGGTCGGTGGTATACAAAATAACATGCTTGCCATCTTTGTTTTTTTGCAAAGATTCGGTAGCGGTTTTGTATTCTTCGAGGGTGTAAAATTTCTTTTCAGTGGCATCTTCCATTACCAAAAACTTATTGGCTTTTTCCAAAAACTTGTCGTCGGTCATCATACCATATTTTACAAACAAGCCAAGGCTTTCCCATTTTTCTTCAAAATTGGTGCGCTCATTTCGGAAAAGCTCGTCTAATTTATCGGCTACTTTTTTGGTGATGTGTGCATTGATTTTTTTCACATTCGGATCGCCCTGCAAGTAACTACGGCTTACGTTAAGTGGAATATCCGGACTATCAATAACACCTTGCAGCAGCATTAAAAATTCTGGAACAATGTCTTTTACTTCATCCGTTACAAATACTTGATTGCAATACAGTTGTATTTTGTCTTTTTGAATTTCGTAGCTCTGCTTTATTTTCGGGAAGTACAATATTCCAGTAAGATTGAACGGAAAATCAACATTTAAATGAATCCAAAACAACGGTGTTTCATTAAACGGATACAGTTCTTTATAAAAATTTTCGTAGTCTTCTTTGGTTAACTCGCTTGGTTTTTTTACCCAAATTGGGTTGGTATTGTTGATGCTTTTGGGTTCGTCGCCTTCTTTTTTTTCTTCTGCTACATCGGTAAAGAAAATAGGAATAGGTAAAAATTTACAAAAACGGGTAAGGATACTTTTAATACGGCTAGCATCTAAAAATTCGGCACTTTCTTCGTTAATGTGCAATACAATTTTGGTGCCTCTTTCATTGTAATCAACATTGTACAATTCAAATTCGGGACTTCCATCGCAACTCCAATATACACCGCTAGCATCTTTGTAGCTCTTGGTATAAATTTCTACTTTGCTACTAACCATAAAGGCACTGTAAAAGCCCAAACCAAAATGACCAATTACGCTAGCATCTTTGTATTTGTTCACAAATTCTTCTGCCCCGCTAAATGCCACTTGGTTAATGTACTTGTCCACCTCTTCGGCGGTCATACCAATACCTTTATCGGTAATGGTGAGGGTTTTTTCTTTCGCGTCCAATGTTACATCAATGCGCAAATCGCCTAACTCTCCTTTTGCCTCGCCAATACTGCTGAGTGTTTTTAATTTTTGACAGGCATCGGTGGCATTACTCACCAATTCGCGAACAAATATTTCATGATCGCTATACAAAAACTTTTTAATAATAGGGAAAATGTTTTCGGTTTGTACCCTAATCTGACCTTTTTGCATATCTGTGATGTTTTTATAGTGAAAACTGTGCAAGCACTTACCACTTCAAACACAATACCAAGTAGCTTTTGGCTGACAACTTGGCAAAGAACGAAGAGAAATCAGGGCTTAGCTAGCGACAAAAAAAGAGGGAGTTGTTTGAATACAAACAACTCCCTATCGCTAATCACTAAATTAAGTACAATTGCCAATAACATTAATTGGAAACCAATTGTGCTCAATAATTACATTACACTTAGTTAAAATCCATAATGCGCCATCCAACGGCCTCGAGCGGAAAAAACCAAACATGGTATAAACCGCTGTACTTGAACTGATCCAACAACAATTTAAGATCGGGCAAGCGTCGTTTTAAGGTATTTTCATTTGGTGCAAGAGAAACAATCCATGCAGCAAAGCTAGCTTGTCTTACGGCATGATCTTCACGAATGCGCCTTGGTTGATTAATAAGATGAATTTGTGCAATAGCAACAGCTTGACTTTCGTTTTCAGTAGCCTGCGGACGCCATAGATCGTTTAAGTATCGCCAATCCACATTAAAAGTAGAAGTGTCGTTTTGTTTCAATTTATACCCCATTCCTACAAAATTATAAGCACTATTGGCAGTAAGTTCTAAGCCTTGACGGTAAGCATCTTTTAAAGTAGAATCACTTTCTAATTCCCAAAGAGAATGCAAACAGCCTATTGTTACTGCGCGAACCCACCAAGAACCCACTACGGCATTAGAAGCAAAACCATTAGCAGTAACCTGCAACCGTGATAGCCGCTGAGGCCCACCTCTTTCACTTAATGATTTTAAATATAAGTTGCGCCAATATTCGTCCTTTGTTAGTTCGTAGCAAACTTTGCAAACAAACAATAAGCGTGGGGCTTGGTAATCGAATGTAATGAACGTGCCCCGTTTATGAAAAGGCGGATCTGATGGAAGCGACCAATTCATTGCAACAATTGCTTTTGAAACACTGATTACTTTATCTGTTATTGTTTTGCGCTCCAATGAGTCGGGCAAATTGGTTTGTAAATAACGCCAAATACCATAATACCATCCACCTGCTTGGTCGTCGGAACCCATTAAATAATAGCTTTTACCATCTAATCCAACGCCACGCACTACTGCACCCGGCACCGGACTTACAGTAGACAAATACATTAAACCACTTGCAATTTTTTTAACTTTATTGGCATCCTCCTCTGTTTGTGTGTGTTGCCATCTTTTTATGGCACCATCAATATACATACCACCATACATTGCACCATTTTCTAACGGTGTATTCCATCCTAAAGCATTGGGTTTACCAAGTAACAACTCTTCACTTGTAGGATACACCAAACTGCCATCTAAATCTGTGTATTCAAGCATAATCCCCCACTTATCAATAAACCTTTTCCAAATTTCGTCGTTAATTTTGTTTAGTTGTTGTAATGTGACACTTTTAGTGTTAATTGGCGAATTTGTTTGTGCAGAACAATATATATTCTGAAATAAACATACCATTAAAAATACTCTTTTAAGCTGTATTAAATTCATAATTCCGTATTTTTAAATTAATTACAATTATCTTTGCAAAGTTACAGAATTCAGTAATTCACGCTTTGTGCGATTTTGTAAATTTACGCTAAACAATTCTCAATCAACACTAAAGTTAAAATTTCAAAATCATTTTTTTCGACAAATGCATTTAATATTCAATATTTTTTTACCAATATGAGCTCTAAAATTATATTCACCATTCTATGCTCTTTTTTTCTATCAACTACGCTATTTTCTCAAAAATGGAACAAATTAGACGATGGGAAATTTAAATTTAATGGAGCTGTAAAGTCAGTTTATTGCGATAGTAAAGGAAAACTTTATGTTGGTGGCTTTTTTACAAACGATAGTGGTTACTATTACATAGCTTGTTGGGATGAAAATGGTTGGAGCGAGCTAGGAGGTAAGAACGGGCTTCGCGGAACAGGTTGTGTGTTAACAATTACTGGCGATAAAGATGGCAATATTTTTGCCGCCGGTAATTTTAGAAATGCCGACCAACAAGCTCCATATGTTGCAAAAAAAAAAAAAAAAAAATGGACCGAATTAGGTAAAGAAAATTCCAATTCACTAAATGCCAATTGGAACATTCGCTCTATTTGCACCGACAATAACGGAAATTTATTTGCTGTGGGAGGCTTCAATGATGGCATCGGAAAATATGTAGCGCAGTGGTCTAAAAGATCCAACAGATGGAGCATTGTACGCAACACAAGAGAAAGAACCATTCAATCACGAAACCCCTTGGCATGTATTTTAAGTGCCCCTAACGGAGATTTATTTGTAGCAGGCAGCACCGACTCTGCAGGTAAAAAAAATGTGATGCAATGGAAACAAAAAGACACCGCTTGGAGCATTTTGGGCGACAAAGACGGCTTGAAGGCAAATGCTTCGATAGAAACAATTTGCTCCGACAATAATGGAAATATTTATGCTGCCGGTTTGTTTACCAACGGAAAAGACTCTTTAAATGGCAGTCCGTATGTTGCAAAATGGGATGGCAATAGCTGGACAGAACTAAAAGGAACCAACCCTTTTTCATTCAAAGGTTCTATTTATACCACTTTTTTTGATCAAGCAACCAACAGTTTGTACGCAGCCGGAGAATTTGAATACCAAGATGGCAGTGGTAACTCTTATAAATATGTAGCAAAATGGAATGGTACCAATTGGACCGATTTAGGAGGAGAAGACTTCTTAAAAGCCAATAACACCATTGAAACTATTTTTTGCGACAACTTAGGAAATATTTATGCCGGAGGATGGTTTACGGAAGGCGAAGAGTTTTTTGTGGCAAAATACAGCAACGTTGTTTTAGATGTAAAAGTTAAAGACTTTAGAAGTGTAGCTTCTAATAATTATGTAGCAATTTCGTGGTCAACATCCAACGAACATAACGTGCAAAAAATATTAATTGAAAGGAGTTCTGATGGCACTCATTTTCTACCCGTTAAAACCATTTTGCCACTAAACAATTCCAATAATACTTATCAATACAACGACAGAGATATCAATATTAGTCATACCAGCTATTTCTATCGACTAAAAATAGTCAATAAAGACGGCTCTGTTCATTATAGCGAAACACTAAACGCTAGCATTAAAAGCCAAGACAGAATTCAACTTTTGGGTAATCCGGTTAAAAATGGAACGTTATTTTTAAGTGTTTATGCCAACAGTAATAAAAACACCTCTATAGCTATCAATAACTTAAGCGGAAGTTGCTTGTTTAACAAATCTTATAACATTACTAAGGGGTTTAACTACTTGGAAATTAATATAGCGTCCTTACCAAAAGGAGTATATGCATTGAAAGCCGAAAACATTGGCGCTAATCCTTTTTTGTTTATGAATAAGTAGTCGTATTGTATGTGCAACACTTTAGGCAACTTTATTTCCAAAATGATTGCTCGTACATTTACCAAATGATAAAGGTATTGGTAACTGCAGCTACACCGTTCGAGTGGCATTTAGCTTCCCAACTGCTGCCCACATATGTAGCAACAAACAATCCAACATTGCAAGTACAATTTTGTACCACTGGAGTAGGAATGTTAGCCACCACCTATTCTCTCATGCACTTATTGCATTTGCACAAACCGCAAATAGTCATACAAATAGGCATTGCCGGTGCTTTCAGTCGAGAAATCCCCTTGGGTACAGTAACCGCGGTGCAATCGGATATAGTAGGCGATATGGGCGTTTGGGAGCAGGAGCAATGGCGCACTATTTTTTCCCTCAACTTGGCACAACCAAACGAGCCTCCATTTACCAACGGACAACTTGTGAATACATGGCTGCATCCGCTAAACGTTTTGTCGCTACCCGTTGTGGATAGTGTAAGTGTTAATCAGATTACCACACAATTGCCACAGATACAAGCCTTCCGCCAACAACTGAATGTACAATTGGAAAGTATGGAAGGAGCAGCGCTACACTATGTGTGTTTACAGCAGCAAGTACCTTTTATTCAAATGCGCAGCATTAGCAATTATGTAGGCGAACGCAATAAAAGCAATTGGCGCTTGCAGCAAAGCATTGAAAATGTAAATCTATCGTTGGTAAAATGGATACAATACATGCAACAGTACCCTCCCAATTTACTATAACCAAACACTTATAGCAGAATGACATTTAATTTAGGATTTAGCCCCTGCCCAAACGATACATTCATTTTTGACGCACTTGTGCATCAAAAAATTGATACCGCCGACTATCGCTTTAATGTAGAAATGCACGATGTTCAAATACTCAATCAATTAGCTCTCCAAAACAAATTACACATTTCTAAAATTAGTTATGGCGTATTGCCTTTGGTAACACCTCATTATCATGTATTGCAAAGTGGGGGCGCTTTGGGGATGGGCGTGGGTCCTCTGCTTGTAGCCAAAAAGCAAATACCGCTAACACAAATACCCAACTGCACCATAGCCATCCCGGGGCAAAATACTACTGCGCATATATTATTCAGCCTCGCCTTTCCTAATGCGCAGCTAAAAGAGTTTATGGTGTTTCACGAAATTGAAAATGCCATTCTCAGTGGTCAAGTGGATGCCGGCGTCATTATTCACGAAAACCGATTTACTTATGCCCAAAAAGGATTGTTGCAATTGATGGACCTTGGCGCTCATTGGGAACAACAGCTGCAAGTACCCATTCCTTTAGGCGGCATTATTATAAGCAAGCAAATACCTGTTCAAATAGCCGCCACTATTAATACTTATTTACAACAAAGCATAGAGTATGCGTGGTCGCAGTATCCTTCATTGCCGCCATTTGTTACCAATCATGCCCAAGAAATGAGTGAAGATGTGATGAGACAACACATTCAATTGTACGTAAACCATTATTCTGTACAATTGGGTGCCGAAGGGCAGGCAGCCGTAAATACAATCCTACAAGTATATCGGCAGCAATATCCGCAAACCAATTTTTCAGAACCCGTTAGTTTCATCACCAGTTAAAATTGGGCATCCTCAATTACTTACGGCTACACGGTAGCCTTTTTTCATTATGAGCCAAGGGCTAGTACTACTATTTAGCAGCATGGGCGTTGGCACCGTTCTACTACAAGCATTCTTTGCAGCAATACCAGCAGCAGAAATTGTACAATTTGCTTGTAACCTATGGAAGAAAAGCAAAAGATTGTCAAGCGCATCAATTGATTTTTACGCTATATTTAACCATCACCAATTGTTGGCACCACATGCACAAAGTCATTACATTAACGTTGAACCCCTCGCTCGATAAAAGCACTCGTGTAAAGAGCCTCGTTCCCGAAAAAAAATTACAATGCGCCGCCCCAATTGTAGAACCGGGAGGTGGTGGCATTAATGTTTCTAGGGCATTACAACACATAGGGGTACAGTCGCAAGCCCTATACTTAGCCGGCGGCTATACTGGAGAACAGTTTAATCAATTAATGGCACAGCAGGGCGTTGCAACCAAAGCCTTCCCAATTACCGAAAATACGCGCGACAATTTTATAGTTGTAGACAACAGCAATAATGCACAGTACCGGTTTGGATTACAAGGCCCCACCGTATCCGAATCGGAATGGCAACAACCTTTGCAATACCTCGCATCACAAACGGGTTACGATTGGGTAATTGCTAGTGGAAGTTTACCTCCGGGTGTACCCGTAGATTTTTTTGGCCGTTTAGCGGCCATTGTTAAAAAGCAAAAAGCACGTTTAATTGTAGACACTTCGGGTGAAGCGCTGCAACATGCAGTACAAGAAGGCGTGTATTTGATTAAACCCAACTTGGGCGAACTGAGTTTTTTATACGGTGTAGAAGAATTGCGGCAAGAACAAGTAGTATTGGCTGCCCGCAATATGATTAGCAGTGGTGCGTGCGAGGTAGTAGTGGTATCAATGGGGGCAAGTGGGGCAATGCTGATTAACCACAACCAAATATTACAAGCGGTGCCGCCGATGGTAAAACGAAGAAGTACCGTTGGTGCCGGAGATAGCATGGTGGCAGGCATGGTAGCGGCCATGATACAACAGCGGCCATGGCTAGGCGTGTTACAATATGGTATTGCCTGCGGAACCGCCGCTACCATGAATGAAGGAGCCGCCTTGTGCAAAGGCGAAGATGTAGCTATCTTGTTTCAACAGATGCAGCATTTATAAGCGGGTTTCCATTACTTTTGCAGCAAATTACTAGGCTTTGTAGTACAATGGATAGTATAAGAGTTTCCGAAGCTCCAGATCCAAGTTCGATTCTTGGCAAAGCCACCACCTCAATTAATCCATCAATTTGCTTAGGTCACCAATATTAGGCAACCACCCTATTTACACTCTAGGTTGCCAAGGCACTTCTGCCACTTTCAATTCAAGAGCTATAAACCGCCCTAATACAAACAAATAGTCGCTTAATCTATTTAGGTATTTAATTACGAGTGGTTCTACAAACAAACCGTTTACTTGCATAGACACGCAACAGCGCTCCGAACGGCGACAAACACAACGTGCAACATGCGCAGTAGACACTGCAATATGTCCACCAGGCAATACAAAAGATTTCATTGGCGGCAAAACGGCATTCATCGCATCTATCGATTCCTCTAAAAAAACAATGTCTCGTTCATTCAAATCGGGAATTTTCAAAAGCGATTCTTTATCAGGGTCGCAAGCTAACGATGCCCCCACTGTAAACAATCTGTCTTGTATTTCGCGGAGGGTGGCCTGTGTGTTGGGATGAACAAAATAATCGCCTAGTAGGCCTATGTGTGAATTTAATTCGTCCACGGTTCCGTAAGCATCTATGCGCATGTGGCATTTGGGTACTTTGGTGCCACCTATGAGAGATGTATTGCCTAAATCGCCCGTTTTGGTATATATTTTAAATGCCATTCTGATTTTTTTGGAGAAGTGTATGCCATGAATCAAGTGTAAACCTATAGCACTTGTTTCTGAAACAACAAGTTTCCGTTCAATTGGTTCAATAATAAATCAAACGATTGTTCAAGTAAAAAAATCTAGAATCCTGCCTGACCGTTACGCGCCTAAAATGCCATTGTATTTTTGGAAAACTTAACCCTTTGAATAGACACCGCAATTGCCCAAACAAAGCTTTCATGAGCAACTTGCCATTGAAATAAACGTATAGGTAATGAAATAATTCTTATTAAAATAAGATGTAGATGTACACTTTGTAGCATTAATTGCAATAGCTAATTAGCCGTGTACACTTGCCATAAACGCTTCTTTCGTTTTGTCTGTTTCTATCAGCCCATCGCGCAAGCGTACAACCCTATGTGCATAAGCTGCAATATCTTCTTCATGGGTTACCAAAATAACGGTGTTGCCGGCGGCTTGAATTTTTCCGAAAATTTCCATTACCTCCACCGAGGTTTTGCTGTCTAGGTTACCGGTAGGTTCGTCGGCTAATAAAATTGACGGGTTATTGACTAGCGCGCGTGCTATGGCCACCCGTTGTATTTGTCCACCACTGAGTTCGTTACTTTTATGATGGCTCCGCTCGGCTAGTCCTACTTTGTTGAGTGCTTCCATAGCCCGTTCTATGCGTTCTTTTTTGGCAACCCCGGCATAAACAAGGGGTAGTGCTACATTTTCAGCTGCGGTTAGTCGGGGTAAAAGGTTGAATTGTTGAAACACAAATCCAATTTCTGTATTGCGAACATCGGCCAAATCGTCGTCGGGCATTTTGCTAACATCTTTTCCGTTAAGTACATAGCTGCCCCCCGTAGGCGAATCTAAGCATCCCAATATATTCATCAAAGTACTTTTGCCGCTACCACTTGGCCCCATCAATGCCACATATTCATTTTTGAAAATATCGAGTGATATACCTTTTAACACGGGAATTGGCTGCCCACCCATGAAATACGATTTCTGTATATTACTTAATTGAATAACTGCGGCCATAAAACAAGTGATTTTGTATAAAGATGGTAATAAACAACCACAAAGCCAATACCGTTAATACAATTGTGGCGCTTATTTTTTTATCACTTTGGGAACGGTAAAAAAACTGCCATTTGCTTCAGGCGCATTGGCAAGCGCATCGGTAGTGGGCACGCTTCCTTGTATTTCATCTTTCCTCAATGCATTTACAGCATCGCCCATGTGCAATAGCGGAGCAACATGTGTAGTATCAATTTCTTTCAATTTTTCTACAAAGGCTACCATATTTTGCAAATCTGCAGTAAAGTCTTTTTTTTCTTCTTCGGTAAAATACAAGCGGGCTAAATGCGCCAACTTGTCTACCATTTCGCTAGTTACTTCCATAACTGCAAAAGTAATATTTAATGAAGGTATGTACCCTAGCCATAAGGAATAAAATTCGCAAAGCATGAAAATATTGCCGTTATTGGAGCAATTATTGACTTACAATTCGTACATTGCTTACATTCTATATTTCACTCCCCCTATTGTAATTACTTGTCGGTTGGTTGTTAATGAAGTTTTTGGGCTGTTCCACAAACTTTATAAGCATCAATAGGCATTATGAGTTGGTTTGAATTTAATTTACGGGCATGTTATAACAACAATGGGCTGCTTTGATTGGATTTTTTTTGCTGTATAGGATGTAATGCTATACTCTAAAATTTACCTTTTTGCACGAAATTTGTTTTTGGCATACACGATACCGTTTTTAATCAAGCGCAAAGAATTCATATTTTTATTGTGTATTTTAATTTTCGGCAATGACAACTAATCCGTTTGGCACTTTGAAAATATTATTGGCAGAAGACAACGCCATTAATAAATTGATTGGCACTACCATGTTGCAACGACTTGGATTTGAAGTAAAGCATGCAAGCAACGGTTTTGAGGTACTCGACTTGTTGGATATGGAAGATTTTGATGTGGTATTGATGGATATCCAAATGCCCGAAAAAGACGGCATTGAGGCTACCGAAGACATTAGAAATATGTCCGACGTTCGAAAAAGAAATATTCCCATTATTGCACTTACCGCTAATGCTCTTGAAGGAGAAGAAGAAAAATATTTAGAAATAGGGATGGACGGATATGTATGTAAGCCTTTCAGAGAAAACACCTTATTAGAGGCCATAGAAAAAGCAATGGCCAAATCCAGATAAATTTGTCCACTCACCCCTTAACTTACCCCTCACGGTAGTTTATTGGCAGCAGTTCGAAAGCCATGTTGCCGACACCATTCCTTGTTTTGAAGGGCAGGCTTAAATAATTTGGTATTACGGCTACGCGGTAGCCTTTTTTGGGTTGTGAGCCAAGGGCCGGTACTAC
>JAIXOS010000422.1 GCA_027486695.1 Chitinophagaceae bacterium
AAAGAAGATTTTAAGAGGGGCTGTGAACCACGTATCCTATATCGGCAGTAGTTCAGGCTGCTAGCAAGTAGTCCTCGCACCCCAATCGCCCTTCGGTTGTTGGGGTACTGTGGGCTACTTTGCAGCATCCTGCAGCCATTCATCTGCACTACAAAAAGCGGCTAATTGAATAAGTGTAACATTATACCACCATCAGCTGTCCTAAATAATTGCTATTAGACAATAGCTTACCTTCTGCACTTACAAACGCCTGGTACACATGTATTTTATACCCTTTAAACATGGCTACTTCTATGCTTTGGGTTTGCATGCTGCGGGTGGCATCTGACTGAAAATAAACACCTTGCAACAAATCGCTGCAATACAATACCACCAAACTTTTGTCGGTGGCTACAGCATTCCCCAAGCCGCTATTGTTGTGCCAATGTAGCACCAATTGGTTGTTGTTGAGTACGGGTGCTTGTGTCATTGCTGCATTCGGCAAGGTTCCACTGCTAATGCGCATTTTGCTAAAATCGAACTCCGCTACACCGTTTTGTACCATTACGGCGTTTTTTAAATGGTACGACATTGCAAGGGCATACCCACTTTGCTGCCCTTGACTGCCAAAGGTTTCGTTCAGTAAGGGCTTCAGCGAACGCAGTACCCCCACCGTTTTTCCAAACTTTTGTTGTTGCAGCAACTGCGCCTGACTAGCCACGCCCGACTTTCTATCGGACTTGCTACGCATGTAAGCTTTACCACGCCAACTACTACCCACTACGGGGCCAACTTTTCCGGAGAATCCACCAAGGATTCCTTTTGTGTAAATTGCCATAATTGTATTTTTTAGGCATTTCGGCAATATCGCCAACACAAAAATACAAAACACAAATACCTGTCAATCAATTACAAATACACTTACATTACAAAGCATTGCCTTTGCAAACAAAGCAGCAATATGCACAACAAAGTTGTCTTAGGCTATCATAGGCAAAAAAAATGCTACTAATGTACTCAAGTGCACTTTCTTGCACTCCTTTACACTTGAAGCATACGCTCTATTTTACTACATTAAAGTACGATTAGGGCAGGTTAGATTCATAATAAGTTCCTTCAACTAATACAGAATGTTGTTGAATGTGCAGTAAAAGTGATTATTATTTAACACAAAAGGTAGTTCCATTGGCTAATGGCCGTTCGGATATCATTAAATAGCCTTTGCCAATAGAACTGTCTTTCTTACATAAAAACACATTGAAAGATTCTAGTGATATATCTGATAAATCAAAGTAGAAATACCAAGGCTTAAAGTTTAATTCATCTACAAGAATAGATTTTGAACCTGACAACTTTATATTGGAATAGATTATTAACTCAGAAACGAAATTGTTTGTGATTTTCAATGTTAGACCTTTGGTATAAATTCCAATTTTCTGACGAGTGATAATACCGCAATTAAGAAATAAAGGTATTGTTTCATCAACACCTATATGCATAGAACGATTTGAGCCAAACAATGCTCCCATTTTTTCTAATACTACTCGCTTACTAATTACTTCCTGCACTTTGAAACTCACCGAGAAAGCAAGTAAAATGTCATAGGCTATTGGGAAAGTAAGAGCATACAGACTAATCAAAACTGCTCTACGGTCATTTTCGCTTAAAGAGAGAAAATTACCTTTGATTTGTTTTGCCAACTGATTAATTAGGTTGGAGTTTTTATTAATGATTGCTACTAAATGACTCAGTGTTTTTTTTGCTCTGTTTTCTCCTTTTGTAAATTCTTGTATGTACTTAAAATATGCCGGAGCATTAACCTGCCCGGTGCTGATATAATCACTTACAGCGTACTCCAATACCACTAAAGGAATACGGTTACTAATGCCTATATATTTTCCTTTACTACTCATTGATACTAATAAAAGGGACTATAACCTCCCATAAATGAGAACCGCCATGTGTAATTACTTGGCTATTCTCGGTTGAAAATGCTTCTTGTTTCTTTAGGTAAAGAGATAGACCTTTTTTGCCAACTTCAATGTTGGTGTTCAGCTCCATAAAACTGTCTAATAGTGTTTCATTGGTAAAATGTAAATGCCTTTTACCACGGCTTAATGCACCCAACTTATCTTTTAATGTTAAGTTCTTTAAACCAGTTGCTTCAATGTTTCCGTGGTCGGCTGTTATATACACCTGAAATCCTTTAGCTTTTAATGTTGAAATGGTATTGACTATTTTTGATTTTACAATCCATTGCTCAGTTGATGTTTTTAGTTGACCATTACCCAAAATAGAACCATGCATAATATCATCCAAATCATTGCAAACCAAACCAAGTATTGTTGTATCGGGTGTAATACTTTCAATTGCAAACGGGTCGTTTATACTGAATTTTTTAAAGTCAATTTGGAAACTTGGAACTCCCTGGTTCAACCAATAGATTTCAAATAGTTTGGCTTCTTTTGAGTTATCGGCAGACAAGTCGGGTTTATCGCCTTTAAATATTGCTTGTCTTGACCATACTGTTATGGTTGGAATAAAAGCTAATGATGCATTGGATGTGAAATTTATTTCAGCATTAGATAATGCTTTGCCCAATATATTCCATTGCCAATAGTTCATTCCATCAATAACTAACAGTGCTTTCTTTTTTGCAGGCTTTGCATTGATATGTTCCAATATACGGGAAACCACTACTGGCTTTCTTACTCCACTAAGAGAAAATAAACTGCCGTATGTATTATCAACGAATCGCTGAAAGCGAATATTGAATGAGTTTTCAATTCTTTGGTAATTTCCTTTCAACTCTTCATTTTCAGATAACAAATACTTCAATTTTGCATTTGCCATTATCTGAATGATTTTGAACCACTGGTCAGCAATGTCTTCAATTATTTCAAGCTGCTGTTTTAGGTATTCCATTAAGCCTTCTAATTCATTATCATTGTGGCCTTGTTGGTCAACAAATATTCCAATTTTTAAAGGCTTAGCAAATGATTCATATTTTTTTGGAGATACTTGTACAGGCTTTAAATATTCAAATGCAAATAGGTATCCTAAACTTTTATTCAGCAATGATTCATTGAAATCAAGTTCTGAATTTCCTTTATCTACAAATGATTGCCATTGCTCCTGAATAAAATTTACAAGATTAATTTTGGTTAAACCTTTTGTAACAAGTGCTGGAAAATAAGGCTTGGTAATAGTGGAATGGAACTTTGTGAGTGGTTCATTTATTCCATTTTTTTCAAGCAACACTGTAATCAGTGCGTTTAGTATTCTTTCTTTTGCCTTGCTGTTGGTGAGTGTATCAAAATCTACATTGTACAAGTTTTCCAAAAGAAATTTCAAGGTCTTATCGTGACTTAGTTCTTCGTATGGCTTGATATTGGAAAGCAGGCATAGTGCGTTAAAACTTAAACCCTTGATTGCTTTTGCATCTAAATTTGGAAACAACTTAGTTAAACCTAATGCTTGAAAATGCACCAGCATTTCAATATCCGGTAGTGGAAAGTAATTACTTGGAGCTATTATCAGGTATTTATCAGATGCTTCTTTTACCTGCAATTCAAAGGCAAGCCTAACGGCTAATGCTGTCTTGCAAGTTATCAGTTTAAAGCCATCGTTTTCAAATGCTTGTTGTAATTCTTCATATTCAAACAAGCTATCCTGATCAGCAATTATGATATGCTGTTTGTGACTGGAAATCACCAACTTTTTATATTTATCTATCCAGTTACTCATTTACAATTTTTACAATTAATGAGCAGGATAGAGTAGGTACTATTTGTGCTGAAGATTGAAAAGTATCTTCCCAAATTTCCTTTTCTTTATGTAGCCTGTTTAACCTCGATTGTTTGATATTTTCAATGCCAATGCGATTCATTTGCTTTTCCTGAAATACAAATGATTTCTCTTTATTCGATTTGATTTTATCAGCATTCAACATAATGCTGCTTTCAAACTCTTCGTATTTCTTTAGCATCAGCTTTTCTGACTTTTCGGAAATATCTGCAAAAGCTATTTTGGACTCATCCACAGACAATACTCCGATACAATCAAAATAATCGTTTTCTTGAATTAATTTATCCCAAATGCTTTGAGCAAAAGCAGAAAAGTTTTCGCCTTCAGAAGAAATAAAAATGGGTTGAATAATTTGGCTTGTTTCAAATTGATTTTTTACTTCTAAATGCCACAATGACCAAAACCCAGTAGCAGAGTTACCTTGTTTTATTTTTACAGTTGGAATTTGTTGAGAGTTGGTATATGGTATTGCTTCCCTTAATATTGTTTGAATAATTTCATGCTGCAATGAGATGGGCTCTGGTATTGGATTGTTTACACTTTCCTTAATGTTGAATGTATAGATTCCTTCCTTATATCCTGGAAACTTAAAGCGAATACCATCAATTAAACTGTAGTAAGCAATGCCTTTTGTGGTTAGATATTGTTTGGTTAAATTTTCTAACCAGTTGGGTAATGGACTGTGTTTGATGGCATCTACTTTGTCTACCTTAATCTCTTTTGAAGATAATGTA